>JBMSXH010000041.1:0-10759 GCA_049425445.1 Phycisphaerales bacterium
CGTCCGCCGGACGCCCGTCGCCGACGCCCTTCACCGCGAGTTCGCGCAGCCGATGCTTCACCGCGCCGGTGACGTGCGGAATCATCTGCACGTCGCGGCCGAGATAGCCGCCGCGACGCTCGCGCTCGAGGATCTCGGTGTAGACCTGGCCGGCGGTCATGTAGTTCCGCCGCGTGAGATCCTGATCGAGGATCCGCTCGTACGTCCCGAGATCCATGTCGGTCTCGAGCCCGTCGTCGAGCACGAAGACCTCGCCGTGGCGATAGGGATTGAGGGTGCCCGAATCGATGTTCAGGTAGCCCTCCATCTTGAGCGGCGCGACGGAGAGGCCCTTGTCCTGCATGAGCTTCGCGAGGGACGAACTGAAGATGCCCTTGCCGAGACCGCTCATGACGGTCCCGATCACCACGACGTACTTGGTGCGCCCCTTGACGTAGCCCGCGGGGATCGGGCTGTACCACTCGCTGCTCTCCTCCGAGCGTGAGAAGCGGGACAGGAAGGCTTCGTCACCAGCGGAATCGGGGTCGAGCGGAGCGTTGGAGGGCATGTCGGAGAATACCGCGCCGGACGCCCGCGCGGACTCGCCTCCCGACGGCGTCCCCGTTCAGCCCGCCTGCATCGCTCGCCATCGCGCGACGAAACGCGCGTACTGCTCCGGCGTGTCGATTCCGCCCTCGGCTCCAGCGCCCTCGCCCACCGCGATCGCGATTCCGTGCTCGAGCGCCCGCAGCTGCTCGAGCCGCTCGGAGCGCTCGAGCGGCGATTCCGGGAGCGCCGCGAGCCGGAGCAGGGCGGACCGGCGGTAGGCGTAGAGGCCCAGATGCCGGAGCCGCCGCGGCGGGGGATCGGCGGCGTCGCGGTGGAAGGGCACGCAGGCGCGGCTGAAGTAGAGGCCTCGGCCCGAGGCCGCGACCACGGCCTTGACGAGGTTCGGGTCCGAAGGATCCTCGCCCTCGGCGAACGGGCAGGCGAGCGTCGAGAGGCCGGCTCCCGAGTCCCGCTCGAGGAGCTCGACCGCCAGATCGATGTGGGCCGGGTCGATCAGCGGCTCGTCGCCCTGGATGTTGACCACGATCGTCTCGGGATCGCCGCCGGGCAGGATGCGCTCGATCGCCTCGGCGATTCGGCTCGTGCCGTTGGGATGGTCTTCCCGCGTGAGCACCGCCTCGCCGCCGTGGCGCTGCACCGCCTCGAGGATCGCCTCGTCGGGGGCCGCCACGAGGACGCGGCCAAGCCGAGAAGCCCGGCGGGCCTGCTCGAGCACGTGCACGACGACCGGAAGTCCGGTCTCCGCGGCGAGGGCCTTGCCCGGGAACCGCGTCGAGCCCATTCGCGCAGGAATCACGCCGATCGCGGCGGCAGTGGTCATCGGATTCGCTCTCGATCCGGTCGGGGGCCGCGCACGACGCGCCGCCGTCGCCTCATCCGCCGGTGAGCTCCTTGGTGATCGTGTCGATCTCCTTGCGGCGATCGCGGATGTCTCGGAAGGAGATGTCCTTGCGCAGGATCTGCGAGCAGATCTCGGCGGCTTCGCGGGCGTGCTGCACGCTCTTCTCGTCGCGAGCCAGCGCGATCAGCGACAGCATGAGGTCGTAGCGAAGCGGCAGTTCGCGATCCCGCTCGGTCGCATCGAGATGCTCGAGGGCCTCGCGGTACTCGCTGATCGCCTCCGGATGCCAGCCGCTGCGGGCGAAGCAGTTGCCGAGCCGATGCGCGGCCTCGACGCGGAACTTCGGTTCGTCCTTGCACTCCTGAAAGCACGCCATCGCGTCCTCGTGGCGATCGAGTTCGATCAGCACGCGACCGAGGTCGAGCTTCAGGCGACGGTCGGTGGGATACTTCGCGACCCGTTCGGTGAACTCCTCCTGCTCGCGTTGCAGCACGGCGCTCCGCGCGGCCGCCACGTCGGCCTTCTTCGCCGCATCGGAGGGCGCCGCGGCGAGAGCCTCCTCCGCGCTGCGGAGCGTTCGCCGGAGCCGCGCCAACTCGATGTCCGCCGCGGAGGCCTTGAAGCGGTACTCGCCGATGCGGTTGAAGCCGTCGAGGTAGACCATGCGGGCCTCCTCCTCGGCGTCGGGGGTGCCAAGCCGCCGCAGCAGCTGGCCGAGCTTCGAGACCGCCTCGGGCGACAGCGGATTGTCGCGATGCTCCTTGCGGGCCTTGTCGATCGCGATGGTCTGGGTGTCCGCGCCGCCGGAGATCGACTCCGAGGCCTCGAGCTCGCGCTGCTTGTCGAGGTCCTTGACCATCGCGCGGAAGCCGCCTTCGCCCTGGGCCGCGGCCTCGGCGTAGCCGCCCTGGGTGATCGCCCGCTGCGCGGTGAGCTGCTTGAGCTCCGCGATGAGTTCGGTGTCGCTCGGATCGAGCCGCACCGCCTCTTCGCCCGCCATGAACGCCTCGTTCCACGCCGACACGGCGCTGAAGCGGTCCTTGGCCTGCACCCACATCGACTTGGACGGCTTCTTCTGCGCCCGGAGCATGTTCAGCAGCTTCGGCGCGAGCCATCCGCCGTAGGCATCCTGCCCGGCCTTCGCGGCGGCCTCGAGCACCTTCATCGCGAGGGAGAGGTTGTTGAGGTCGCGCATCCACGCGAACTCGGCCGCCGCGAACCGATCGACCGGTCCCGGACCCTCGATGCCCTTGAGATCCTTGCCGCTTGCCGGCTTGCCGCCGGCGGCGAGGAACTTGCGGGCCACGTCGAGCATCGCCTCGTGGATCTCGAGGTTGCTCGGGTCGAGCTTCACGGCGCTTGCGTAGCAGGTGAGGGCGTACTCGAAGTTCGAGGTGGCCGCGGTCTTGCGTCCGTGCTCGAACCAGGTGCGGGCCTTCGCCGGGTCGGCCTTGAAGCCGCCTTCGGGCTGCCCGCCGTCGGCATCACCCTCGCCGCCGGCGTCCTTCTTCCTGAAACCGAACAGTGCCAACCTGGAGACTCCTTCAAGGGATCGATCGACGCACGGAGCCCCGTGGGTCGAGTTGGTGTCGACGAGGTCGTCGCTTGCGGCCTTCCGGAATCCGCCGCAGCGTTCAGGAAGGATTCGCGATGCTAGCAACTTGGCGTGTCCGACCCGCACTCATCCGCAAGCGACGCGGTCGCCCGCGTAGCATGGCGATCCGATGTCGACCGCTGCCGAAACCACCGAGCCGTTGCCCCGCCGCCGCCTCGCGGTCTACCCCGATCCGGTCCTGCGACGCCGAGCCGAACCGGTCGCGTCCTTCGACGACGCATTGCGGGATCTGGTGGCGGACCTTCGGATCCTCATGAAGAACCATCGCGGGGTCGGAATCGCCGCCCCCCAGGCCGGCGAGTCGAAGCGGGTCTTCCTGGCGTGCGGCGAGGATCTCGAGGGGGAACCGCTCGTCTTCGTGAACCCTCGACTTCACGACTTCGGAGGCGAGGGGGTGGTCGCGGAGGAAGGATGCCTCAGCCTTCCCGAGATCCTGGGTCATGTCGCCCGTCCTCAGGCGGTGTCGATCACCGCGTTCGATCTCGACGGCCGCGAGTTCACCCTTCGCTCGGAGGGATTCCCGGCCCGGGTCTGGCAGCACGAGATGGATCACCTCGACGGAGTGCTGATCCTCGACCGGATGCGGGCGATCGACCGGCTCTCGAATCGCCGCGCGATCAAGGAACTCGAAGCGGCGTCGTCAGGAGCATGACGGGTTGATCGCCGACGGACGTCCGATGCGGATCGTGTTCATGGGCTCGGGCGCGTTCGGCGTTCCGACGCTGCGGGCGCTGGCCGACGCGTCGAGCGAGTTCGACGTGCGCCTGGTGGCGACGGCCCCGGATCGTCCGGCCGGCCGCGGGCTTCAATCCACGCCCAACCCGATCGCGGCCGAGGCCGGATCGCTCGGACTGCCGATCCACCGCACCGCGGATGTGAACGCCCGGGAGTCGCTCGAGGCGATCGAGCAGGCGTCGCCCGAGGCGATCGTGGTCATCGCCTTCGGGCAGAAGATCGGCCCCGAGATCCGAGACCGCTTCTTCGCGATCAACCTGCACGCGTCGCTGCTGCCGGCCTACCGCGGCGCTGCGCCGATCCAGCGGGCGCTCATGGCGGGCGAGTCGACGACCGGACTCAGCATCATCGGGATCGCGGCCCGCATGGATGCCGGCGAGGTCTTCGACATCCTCGAGACGCCGATCGATCTGCGCGAGACCGCGGGAGAACTGCACGATCGGCTCGCCGAACTCGGCCCGGAGCTCGTCACGAGGACGCTGCGTCGACATCGGGCCGGTCTCGATGCACCGCAGCCGCAGGACGAGGCTCTCGCGACCCACGCCGCGAAGATCTCGCGGGCGGATGCGGTGGTCGACTTCGGCCGCTCGGCCTCCTCGCTTCGGGGATGGATCCACGGATTGAGTCCGCGGCCGGGATGCACGATCACGCTGCCGCTGCCAAGCGGGCCGAAGCAGGTTCGACTGCTGCGGGTCGAAGCGGTCTCGGAGGCCGAGGCCGCCGCGGTCGCGGGCCTCGATGCCGCGAAGCACCGCGCGGGCACCTTCGTCGCGCCCGGGCTCGTTCGGTGCGGCGAGGGCTTCCTGCATCCGCTCGAGGTCCAACCGGCGGGCGGACGCGTGATGGACTGGGACGACTTCCTTCGAGGGCACGCCGTCGCATCCGGCCTGGAGATCGCGTCGCCATGACTCGTCCGGCCGCGCGCCGCGCCCACGCCGTTCGATCGGTCCGGGAGGAGGCCTCGGCCTCGAGCCGCTGGTCGCTGCTCTCGGCGTGGCTTCGAACGATGCGCCTCCTTGGCTGGCCGCTCGACGGACCGCCGCCACCGGGCATCGAGGCGAAGCCGACACCGTCGCCGAAGCGAACTCGAAAGCCCTCGTCGGCCAACGCGACACGACGCGGCGGCGACCGAGCCCGATCGACTCGCGCCGCGAAGTCGCCCGTCGAGAGCCCGACGCTCGCGCCGCTCGGACTCGGACCGACCGCCTCGCCCACGGTGCCCGATTCGATTCGCGCGTTGCCCACGGTCTCCGCCCGCTACGAAGCACTCGCCCGCTGGATGGTCGAGGCCCATGGCCTTCGCGTGCGGCGCTGGCGGCGCGGAACGAGCGGGCTGGCGTGGGAGATCTCGCGAAGTCGTGGGGTGGAGCGATGGATCGAGGCGCCCTATCCCAAGGGGCCGGTCTCCTGCGCGGTCTTCCTGCACGAGGTCGGGCATCACTCGATCGGGCTCGGCAAGGTCTCGCCGCGATGCCTCGAGGAGTTCCACGCCTGGCGTTGGGCGATCGAAGGCATGGAGGCCGCGGGCATCCCGGTCGCGGAGAGCGTGACGCGGCGCATGCACGCGTCGCTGCGATACGCGGTCGCGAAGGCCGAGCGCCGCGGTCTCCGGCGACTGCCCGCGGAGTTGGCGCCCTTCCGTCCGGTCCGTCGGGTGAAGCGGTGAGCGGCTCGAGCACGGATCTGCGACGGGAGGATCTCGACTACCCGCTCGATCCCGCACGGATCGCCACCGAGCCCGCGGAGCCGCGCGACGCGGCGCGGATGCTCGTCGTGCATCGGGAGCGCGTCGAGCATCGCACGGTGGCCGATCTGCCTGAGTATCTGCGGCCGAGCGACCTCGTGGTCGTCAACGCGACCTTCGTCGAGCCGCGGCGGATCGTTCTCGAGCGGGCGAGCGGGGGACGCCTCGAGGGACTCGTGGTCGAACCGATCGGCGGGCGGCGCTGGCTCGCGATGCTCAAGGGCGCAAAGCGGCTCGCCGAGGGCGAGTCGTTGACGCTGATCGATCGGGAGGGGCGAGGCGCGGGAAGCGTGCTCGCGATCGAACGCCGCGAGGATCGCTGGGTGATCGGGTTCGGCGGCGAACTCGACGAGCACGCGATCCTTCGCGACGCCGGTCGCACCCCGTTGCCGCCCTACATCCTCAAGGCCCGACGGGAGCGGAACCCCGACGCCTCGCCGGATGCTCGGGACGCGTCCGATCGAGACCACTATCAGACCGTCTTCGCCCGCGACGACTGGGAAGCCTCGGTCGCGGCGCCGACCGCGGGACTCCACTTCACGCCGGCGTTGCTCGATCGGATCGAGCAGGCGGGGGCGTCTCGCTTCGAGATCGAACTCTCGGTCGGCCCGGGGACCTTCCGAAGCGTCGAGGCCGAGCACCTCGCGGACCACCGGATGGATCGCGAACGGTTCCGGATCGCCCCTGAGGCGATCGATCGTCTGCTGGCCCACGAGGAACGCCGCCGGGCAGGCGACGCCCGGACGCTTGCGGTGGGATCGACGAGCGTGCGGACGCTCGAGAGCCTGCCGGAGGCCGCGGCGCTCTCGGCGTCGGCGGCCGCGGGGCGAGATTTCGAGGGATCGACCGAGCTGCTCCTCGCGCCGGGATCGCCGATTCGCCGGTGCGACCTGTTGTTGACCAACTTCCACCTGCCGAGATCGACCCTGGTGGCGTTCGCGGGCGCCTTCGTCGGTCTCGATCGCCTGAAGGACCTCTATGCCCTCGCCTCGCGGGAGGGCTACCGGTTCTTCAGCTACGGCGACGCGATGCTGGTGCTCCCGGAAGCGATCGTGGCGGCGCGCGAGTGACGCGAATGTTCGTCCGGCGATTCGTTCTCGAAGTCGATCGGCCTTCGGCGCCCCCAAGCGGCCTCCGATCCGATATCACTCCTCACCCGTGACCACGCACGCCGCGCCGCTCTTCTCCGAACTCGTCTCCTCCTGCTCGAAGATCGCCAGCCCACCGTGGATCGACCCGGTGGTGCGCGGTCTCTCGGACGACTCCCGTCGCGTGCAGCCCGGAGATCTCTTCCTCGCGCGGCCCGGTGGTCGCGACGACGGTCGATCGCATGTGGCCGAAGCCGTCGAACGCGGCGCGGTCGCGGTCGTCGGGCCGACGGGGCTCGCGGCGGTGCTCGAGACGCTGCCGCGGCTCGTGGCGCTCGCCGAGGTCGAGGAGGCGAGCCTGCGCGAGACCTTCGGCGCGATCGCGAACCGGTTCCATCGCCGCCCGAGCGAACGGCTCTCGCTGATCGGCGTGACCGGCACCAACGGCAAGACCACGGTCTGCTTCCTGATCCGGCAACTGCTTGCGGCGGCGGGTTCGCGCTGCGGCCTCATGGGCACGGTGCTCGTCGACGACGGCGGCGGCGTTCGTCCTGCGGAGTTGACGACGCCGGGAGTGCTCGAACTTCACGCGACCCTTGCCCGCATGCTCGCCCACGGCTGCGGCCACGCGGCGATCGAGGTGTCGAGCCATGCCCTCGACCAGCGACGTCCGGCGGGACTGCGCTTCTCCCGGGCGGTGTTCACGAACCTTTCGGGCGACCATCTCGACTACCACGGCTCGATGGAGTCCTACGCCGCGGCGAAGCGGCGGCTCTTCGAGTCGCTCGACGGCGAGGCGATCGCGATCGTCAATGCCGGCGACCCCGCGGCCAAGGCGATGCTCGAGGGATGCGTGGCGAAGCCGCTGAGCTTCGCGGTGATCGATCCCCATGCCGAAGGCCAGCCCCGCGAGGCCGACGTCAAGGCTCGCGTCGGCTTCATGAGCCCCGATGGCACCGAGATCCTGCTCGAGACCCCGTGGGGCGAGGCGGAGGTCCGCCTTCCACTCGTCGGACGGCACAACGTCGAGAACGCGCTGGCGGCGATCGCGACGGTCGGATCGCTCGGCGTGCCGTTCGCGACGATCGTGTCGGCGCTCGCCGCGATCGCCGCGCCGCCGGGACGCCTCGAGCCGGTCGCGACCGACGCCTTGCCCGAGGACGAGCGATTCACCGTGCTCGTCGACTACGCCCACACCGACGACGCGCTGCGCCGGGCGCTCGAGGCGCTTCGTCCGATCGTGCCGCCCGGATCGAAGCTCCGCTGCCTCTTCGGCTGTGGCGGCGATCGAGATCGGACCAAGCGTCCACGGATGGCGGCGGCGGCGTGCTCGCTGGCCGACGAGGTGATCGTCACCTCGGACAACCCTCGCACCGAGGATCCTTCGGCGATCGTCGCGGAGATCCTCACGGGGGTTCCGGCGGGAGCCACGGTGGACGCGATCGTCGATCGTCGCGAAGCGATTCGCGCCGCGATCGTGCGAAGCGCCCGCGGCGATGTGCTGCTCATCGCGGGCAAGGGACACGAGGACTACCAGATCGTCGGTCGCGAGAAGCGATCCTTCGACGATCGAATCGAATCCGCCGCCGCGATCGAAGCGAGGGCGGCGAAGTCGACGGAACGACTCGAGGCGGTGCGAACGACCTGAACTCCGGGGACGACGCGGTTCGCGAGCGGTGCCGGCTCGCAAGCCCACGATGGATCCGGCACACGTCTCCCGGCAGCAGAGACGGCCGCAAGGCCTTCGGAAGGATCCGAACATGAAGGGTGCAGGCGGCGACGGAGAGCGGCAGGCCGGAGGTGGTGCGGGCACGGCGTCGCCAACCCCTCGATTCCTCGCCGAGGCGTGCGGCGGTCGATGGGTGGCGAACGGCGATTCGCCCGCCGCGTCCTCGCCGCTTGCGGGGATCGGCCTCGACAGTCGCGAACGCCTCGATGGGCGCGGCTTCCTCGCGATTCGGGGCGAACATCGGGACGGGCACGACTTCCTCGAGGCGGCGGTCGAAGCGGGCGCGGCGTGCCTGGTGGTCGAAGAGGCGGCGCTTGCGGCGGGCAGGCGGGTGCCCGAGGGCGTGCCGGTCTTCGCGGTCTCGGAGCCGCGTCGAGCGCTCGCCGAGATGGCCCGGGCGTGGCGACGCCGACTCGAGGGTCGCGTGATCGGCGTCACGGGAACCTGCGGCAAGACCACCACCAAGCGGCTGCTGCACGCGGCGCTCGCTTCGACGCAACGCGGGTCCGCCAGTCCCAAGAGCTTCAACAACGACCTCGGGGTTCCGCTCACGCTGCTCGCCGCCAAGGCCGACGACGACTACGTGGTCGTCGAGATCGGCACCAATCGACCCGGCGAGATCGCCTGCCTGACCGAGATCGCCCGTCCGCATGTGGGCGTGATCACCCTGATCGGCCACGGTCATCTCGCGGAGCTGGGATCGCTCGAAGGCGTCGCGGCGGAGAAGTCCTCGCTGCTTGATCGACTGGCCTCGCCGGCCATCGCGGTGGTGCGCGGCGATCAGCCCGTCCTCGCCAGCGCCGTCGCCTCGCGACGCGGGCGGCTCGGCGAGGTGATCACCTTCGGCCTCTCGAGTTCGGCGGAGGTGCGCCTCGGAGGACGCCGGCCGCTCGACCGGGGGCAGGAGATCGAGTTGGCCGATGGCCGGCGATTTCGGCTGGCGCTCGAGGGCGAGCACAACGCCCTGAACGCCGTCGCGGCGCTGGCGGTCGCGGAGCGGCTCGGCGTGGCCTTCGGGGCCGCGACGGCCGGCATGGCCTCCGTCGCGCCCTCGGACCATCGCGGCGAGTGGCGGACGGTCGGAACCTGCAACCTCCTCGACGACGCCTACAACGCCAATCCCGACTCGATGGCTGCGGCGCTGGCCAACGCGGCGGAACGGCTCGGCAACCAACCCGCGGCGTTCGTGCTCGGGGACATGCTCGAACTCGGCCCAGCGGGGCCGGAACTCCATCGGCGGCTCGGACGGCAGGCGGCGGCGATGGTCGCGCGCCTCGATCTCCGGGCGATCGTCTTCGTCGGTCCGCTCTCGCGGCACGCGTGCGAGGCGTTCACGCAGGCGGCGACCGGATTCGGCGGGGTGATCGAGCACGTCGAGACGCCCACGCCCGAACTCGCGGCGAGGCTTGAATCGCTGCTCCCGTCGGGAGCCTCGATCCTGCTCAAGGCCTCGCGGGGGATCGGCCTCGATCGGGTCGGACGCTGGCTCGAGGAACGCGCCACGGCGCCGACGATCGAGACGATGCCCGCGCGGGTCGCCGCGCCCGCCGGCTGACGTCGCGCGGGCTCGTCGGGGCACGCGGAGATCGTGTTCGCACAATCGAGCCACGAATCAACCGCGACGGCTCCTGCGGTCGATGATCGAGCGTCCCCGCATCGCGTCGCCTCGTCCGCATGCTCTACAACCTCGTCGACTCCCTTCAGAACTCCCTGGCCGACTGGGGGCTGCTCTGGCTCGTCCAGGTGGTCTTCCAGCTCGAGTTCCGCGCCTTCGCCGCGACGATCGTCGCCTTCGTGATGGTGCTGGCGATCGGTCCGGGCTCGATCCGCTGGCTCTTGAAGAAGAAGATCGGCGACCAGCCGGAGTTCCATCTCGCCGACCTGAACCAGCTGATGAAGGACAAGAAGAACACGCCCACGATGGGCGGGCTCTTCATCGTCGCGTCGATCCTCGTCGCGGTGCTCCTGCTCGGCGATCTCGGCAACCGCTACGTGCACGTCTCGATCGCGGTGCTGGTCTGGCTCGCGGGCGTCGGCATGATCGACGACTGGCTGAAGCTCACCGTCGCGAAGCGGCAGCCCGGCGGACGGCAGGGGCTTCGCGCCTGGGAGAAGCTCCTCTTCCAGATCGGGATCGGCGCCGCGGCGGGCGTCGTCATCTACTCGGAGCTGCTCGCGACGGCGCCCGAGATGCTCTCGCTGAACATTCCGTTCCAGCGGACCTTCGAGCCCACCGCGGTCTCCGAGGCGCTCTACCGCGCTCCGGAGGTCTCGACGTGGCTCGTTCCGCTGCCGTGGTGGGTGTTCATCCCGATGGTGGTGCTCTGGATCTCGCTCTTCTCCAACGCCGTGAACATCACCGACGGCATGGACGGCCTTGCGGGCGGGACGATCGCGGCGGCCTCGATCGCGATGATGGTGCTCGCCTTCATCGCCGGCAGCGCCCGCTCGGCGTACT
>JBMSXH010000042.1:0-10723 GCA_049425445.1 Phycisphaerales bacterium
TGGGTGTTCTCATGGACGCAGATGCGCGCCAACGTGCCGGGGTGGTTCGGGATCGCGCGGATCGAGTCGAGGTCGAGTCCGCCGGCCGCTCGCGAGACCGGTCGCGAGGCGATCGGCCGCGCCGCGATGTGCTCGCCGGGCGGGCAGCCTGCGAACGCGGGCCAGAACGCCGGATCGTCGACGAGGGCGCGATAGGCCTCGCGCGACCGGCTCGCGATCGCATCCATGAGGCCCTCGTCCGGTCCGCAGGCCTCGGCGCCGCCGTCGCGTCGCGACGCGTTCGCGGTCGTGGCGATCATCGCGTGGAGGATCTGCTCGAGATGCCGCTTCGCGAGCGCCGGCATCGCGTAGCGGAAGCTGATCACCTCGCCCTGCTCGGTGAATCGGATTCGTCCGTTCCAACTCGAGGGGGGGCTGGCGAGGATCGCGCGATTCGCCCGACCGCCGCCCCGGGCCACGGTGCCTCCACGGCCATGGAAGAAGCGGAGTTCGACGCCCGCGTCGCGGCACAGCCGCGCGAGCCGATCCTGCGCCTGCTGCAGCCGCCAGGTGCTGGCCCAATAGCCGCCATCCTTGTTGCTGTCGGAGTAGCCGAGCATGATCTCCTGGAAACGGCCTCGCGCCGCGAGATGCGCGGCGTAGATCGGATGCTCGAGAAGCCCCGCCACGATCGTCTCGGCCTGTTCGAGATCCTCCACCGTCTCGAAGAGCGGCACCACGTCGATCGCCGCATGCACCCGGTCGCCCTCGCGTCGCCAGAGCCCGACTTCGCGCAGGAGCAGGAGCACTTCGAGCAGGTCGCTCGCCGAGTGGGCCATGCTCACGATGCAACTGCCGACCGAGTCGGGGTCGCGGACGATCGCGGAGCCCATCGCGTCGAGGGTGGCGAGCAGTTCGGCGGTGTCCGGCGACGCCGTGGCGCTCCGGCCGAGCAGGGGACGGTTCGAAGCGAGTTCGCGGGTGAGCACGCCGCAGCGCTCGGCCTCGGCAAGCGACCGGTAGTCGTCGATCACGCCGCCGGCCGCGAGCAGTTCCGCGACGGCATGCTCGTGGACGCGGCTGTGCTGGCGGACGTCGAGGGCGGCAAGATGCAGCCCGAAGGCGCGGGCCCGGAGGAGGGCATCGGCGATCTCGCCGCGCGCGGCGACCTCGTGCAACCCCGCATCCTGCAGCGAACGTTCGAGGAGTTCGAGGCCCTCGACCAGTTCGCGCGCCGAGGCGTCCGGGCTCGCGAGACGCCGATCGAGATGATCGATCCAGAGCCGGAACGGCTCGTGGCGGAACTCCGACGCGGTCGGGCCGAGGGTCTCGATCGCCGCCTTCAGGGCCGGCGGCGTCGGCAGCCTTCGGTCGGAGACGCTCAGTTCACGATGCAGCCGTGCGAGGCCCTCGCGATGCCGTTCGATCGCCGCGTGCCGCATCCGGTCGAGGGCGAGTCGCGTGGCATCTGCGGTGACCCGCGGATTCCCGTCTCGATCGCCGCCGATCCACGAGCGGTATCGGATCGGCCTCGGCAGCGGAAGCCGCGCGCCGTAGTGGATCTCGATCGCGTCGACGAGGTCCCGCGAGAGCCCCGGCAGCGCATCCCAGATCGTGCCCGCAAGGTGGTGGATGCCGCGATCGATCTCGTCGGAGACGCCGAGTCGCGACGACCGGATCTCGTCGGTCGAGAGCAGCAGGACGAGCGCCTGCCGCACGTCGCTCTCGAGTTCCCGCTGCGCCGCCGGCCCGAGGCCGCCGGCATCGAGCGACTCGAGGCACGACCCGATGCGCTGCTGCTTCGCGACCACGCTGCGTCGACGGCTCTCGGTGGGATGCGCCGTCAGCGTGGGCTCGACGTCGATCTTCGCGATCGCCGCGCGGACCTCGTCGAGGGCGACTCCCGCGGCCTTCAGGTCGCGGATCGCCTCGGCGACCGACTCGGATCGCGGGCGGGCGTCGCTCGCTGCGGCCTCGCGCCGACGATTCACGCGGGCAATGTGGATCTGCTCGGCCTTGTTGCGGAGATGGAATCGGATCGCGAGATGTCGAAGCAGCCGCCGAATCGACTCCGGCGATCGCGCGGAGAGCGCCGTGGCGGGGGTGCCGTCCGCCAGCGCGCGGTCCACGGCGGCCCGCAGCGACACCAGGTCCTCCTGGGGATCGGCACGGATCTCGGCTTCGGCGAGCCGCGCGTCGAGCCAGTCGATGTCCCGGGCGAGCAGATCGAGCATGGGTCCATCGTAGCGCTCGGGTCGATTCGTGCCGGCCGTAGACTGCCGCGGATGAACATCGATCAGGCGCGAAGCCTCATGCACGAGTGGGTGGCGAGCGAGTCGCTTCGCGGGCACATGGAGGCGGTCGCGGCCTGCATGGCGCATCACGCGCAGGACGCGGCTCCCGAGGAGGTCGAGCGCTGGACGGTCGCGGGTCTGCTCCACGACTTCGACTACGAGCGCCATCCGACGCCGGCGGAGCACCCCTTCGTGGGCGTCGAGCATCTTCGTGCCGCGGGCGTGGACGCGGAGATCCTCGAGGCGATCCTCGGCCATGCGGAGTACAGCGGGGTGCCGCGCACCACGGCGATGGCGAAGCATCTCTTCGCCTGCGACGAACTGGCGGGCTTCATCGTGGCGGTCGCCAAGGTCCGCCCGAACGGAATCGCCGATCTCGAGGCCAAGAGCGTCCGCAAGAAGCTCAAGGACAAGGCCTTCGCCGCCGCGGTGAGCCGCGAGGACATCGCCAGGGGCGTCGAGGAGCTCGGCGTCGATCCGAGCGAGCACATCGCCCGCTGCATCGAGGCGATTCGCGGCGCCTCGGGGCGAGTGGGAGTGTGAACCCTCGAGCCTTCCGACGAGTCCGGAGGCTCGGGCCGAGCCGCTCGACCGCAGGCGGCGCAGCGAACACGAATCGCCGATGAATCGTGGTCCGGCCCTTCTGGGGGGCGGGCTCACGAGTCGAGGGATCTCCAGTCCGCCGTTCGCCGAGGGCTCGCGCTGGCCACCCGCGCGCTCGAAAGACCCACGCGCGGCTTCGTATCATCCGCCACCATGAATCGAACTCCATTGGCTCGTCTGGCGGCGTTCACCTCGCTCGCGCTGGCCTCTACCCTTCTCGCCCAATCCGGCGATGGCGACGACGGCGACGACTCGCCCGAAGCCGCGCCCGGCGCCACGCTCGAGGAGGCGGCCCCTCCGCCGTCGCAGGGGCAACCGGGCGTCTCGGTGTCGCTCCTTGGCGGCGGGATCTACAACTTCGCGTCGAGCTTCGAGCAGGGCGGTGGTGAAGTCTCGGTGGCACGAGCCTTCGCCGGCGTCTCCGCAGGCTTCCGCTTCGATCCGCAACTCGGCGTCGGCCTGCGTCTCGCCTACGAGGGCGACTTCTACACCTTCGATGGCGACTCGGTCCTGTCGCCCACGCCGGGCGTGCAGCCCTGGGGCAGCGTGCAGAGCGTGCAGTTGGGCGGACGCGTCGACTACGCGATCGATCGGCAGTGGCGGGTGAACGGGGCGCTCTTCGTCGAGTTCTCCGGCGAGAATCAGGCCGACGCCGGCGACAGCTTCACCGTCGGCGGCACGATCGGCGCGACCTACTCCTTCTCGGAGACCTTCACGATCGGAGGCGGCGCCCTGCTTTCGACGCGTCTGGAGGAGAGCGTGCTCGTGATTCCGCTCATCTTCATCGACTGGGAGTTCGCCGAAGGCTGGAAACTGACCAACGTCGCCGGACCCGAGGCGTACCCGACCGGCGCGGGCCTCGAGATCGAGTGGACGCTGAACCCCGAGTTCGCGCTCGCGCTCGGCGGACGCTACGAGTTCAGGCAGTTCCGCCTCGACGACTCCGGGCCCGCGAGCCGGGCCGGTGGCGTCGGCGGCGTGCAGAGCCTGCCGATCTGGCTTCGCGCCGAGTGGCGTCCCACCGAGTCGTGGCGCCTCGATGCCGTGGTCGGCATCTCTGCGTTCCAGCAGTACGAACTCTGGAATGCCCAAGGCGTGCGTCAGGCACAGGTCGACGCGGATCCGAGCCTCTTCGTCGGGGCGTTCGTGTCCTATCGATTCTGAACGGCGCGGCGATCGGGCCGCGCCCGACTCACCGCCGGCGTCGTCGCGACACGATCGTGGCACCGAGCAGGGCGGCGATGCCGGTGCCGGGGACGGACGATGTTTGGCCGGCGAAAATGGCGATGAGCGTCGCAGTGGTCGAGCTGTAGCCGTTGCCCTGCAGCGCCAGGGTGTAGGTGCCTGCCGAGAACACGACGCTGCCGTCGGTAGCGGCGGTGGCCAGGTTCGTCGTCGTGCCGCCGGAGGTCAGCGTGGCGGTGATGCCGCCCGGAAAATCGCTCTGATCATTCAGGCCTAAGAAGGTCTGATTGCCTGAGAAGACCAGCGTGTAGGTGCATGAGATCACGGAAGAGCCACTGAAGGCCCCACCGGTCGCATTCGCTTCGACGCCGACAATGTTGGTGGGGAAGGGGTAACCAACCACCGGACTGATGTCATAGGCGAACGCTCCAAGGGTCCAGCTGTCGGACCCAGTCTGCGCCACCTGGTCGCCCGTATTGACGCCATTGACGAAGGACGAATTGAAAGACCCGTTCGAAGTGCTCTGAAACGAGAGTGATCGGTTGGTGCTCGATCCGGACATGGTGTACGAGGTGGCAGTCATGCCCACGAGGTTGGTGGGTGGGGCCGCATTCGCGGACGAGACGACGATCAACAAGGACGCGGCGACCGCCAGGCTGCTCTTTCTCATGTTGGACACCCTTTCGTTCAGGCCGACGGGAACGTGGCCTCTGGCGAGGCGGCACCCTCTCGTCGACGTCCATCTTTCGATTCCCGCACCGTGCGCGAGAAATTCTCGAAGGTCGAAAAGTAACACACCGGAGCGGCCCGGAACCTCCAAAGGCCGGATTGGATCGAAAAACTGTCCATGTGGACACGTCTTGAACTCTGGTGGGCGAGACCGTGGGATCAAGGGCGACGTCGGAGTCCCGCGGGACCGCCTGCCGGCGGCCGTGCACCGGCCGGACCGCATGGCGGCCTCGGAGTCGACGCCGAAACGCCGTTGGCGAGTCGGAGCCTCGGCGGTCTCTGGTCGCCGATCGGGGGGTGGGCAGAACCGCGGTTCGAGCTGCGCTGCGATTTGGCCACGGCCGATCCCGGTCGCCGCTGGGATCTCTTGTTTCACCGCGGAGCGCCGGCGTCCGATGGTGGCGGCGACGACGAAGAAGCCGAGCACCGCCAGCAGCGCCGCGGTCGTCCGCGGCCGGTCTATCACCCTCGGAGCGGGGCCGGGACGCGACCGCCGCCCCGGCTTACCGCCGGCGTCTTCGCGCGACGAGCATCGCGCCGAGCAGGGCGGCGGCGCCGCCGGTGCCCGGGACTGGGGCGGCGAACACGGCATACAGGCTGACGCCGCTGGGTGCGCTACCCAAGGTTCCCGAGAGCGAGAGGGTGTAGGTGCCCGCGGCGAACCGAGTTCCCAGCGCGGTGGTCAGCAGATCCGTGGCGGGACTGCCGGAGCGGGTCAGCGTGGCGGTCATGCTGCTGAGGCCGGACAGATCGATCGAGCCAAAGTCGTTCAGCCCGAAATAGGTCTGTTCATCCGAAAACACGAGTTCGAACGTGCTCGACATCGAGTCGCCGATGGCGAAGTTCGACGCGGCCGAAGCGATCTGCAACACGCTGCCGACGACATTGAGCGGCGTGGGCCAAGAGAAAACCGGGGCGTAGTCCAACCCGACGGCTTCGAGAGACCACCCCGAGCCGGAAGTTCCGTCGCCGGCAACGATGTCGCCCGTGACCGAGCCCGCCACATAGGAGGGATTGAACGACCCATTCAAGTTGCTCGCGAACGAGAGGCTGGTGGTGGTCCGCCCGGGCGCGCTGGCGTTCATCGAGTACGACGAGGCGGTCATGCCCCCAAGCGGCCCGAGGGATACTCCGGCCTTGGCCATGGAGGCCGCCACGAGGGGAACTGCCGCGGCAATGATCCACGCCGTTCGAGCGAGAAGATGAGGGGATGACATCGAGGACTCCGCGAGGGTGGTCCGGAATCACGATGACCGCTGCCTCGGCAGGCAGCGTTGCCCTTAGGGGGACCAAACGAACATGCTGCCGTGTGAACCGAAGGCAAGGCGGAATCCGATAAGTCCCGTTCATTTCGTGTTTTGCGTGATCCTGTTGGCGAGGCGGGCATGGGCCGCCGTCGTTCGCTGACCGCCCCGGCTACGCCAGGCCCGCCAGGCCTGCGAACGCGAAGAACGCCAGGAGCGCGAGCAGGGCCAGCGCGGTCCACGGGCGGTTGCGAAGCGCGCCGACGAGGCCGACACGGCCGTTGAGTGCGAGCAGCACCACGGCGAGCAACGGCAAGAAGTACGCGCCGTAGATCGCGTAGGCCTTCTGGGCCGCGGCGAATCCGATCGAGGCTTGAAGCAGGGGAATCGTGGCGAGCGCGAGCAGGAACCAGCGGGCCGATCGGGTCGTTGGCAGGTCTTCGATCGCGACCGGCGGGGTGCCGCGCAGGCACTGCATCGCGTCGGCAAAGAGCATCGGCACGCTCTGCCAGACGCCGAGCAGGCTGCTTGCGATCGCCGCCCATGCGCCGATCAGAAAGACGAGTCTTCCACCGGGACCGAGGGCCGTCTCGATCTTCGCGGCAAGCGACAGCAGCAGTCCGGCGCCCTTGCCGTCGATCTCGAGGCCATTGGCGATGACGAGCATCGCGATGCCGAAGAGCCCGGTGAAGAGATAGGCGACCGCCAGGTCGATTCGGCAGCGCTGCAGTTCGCCGCTTCCGCGACGTCCAGCCTGACGCATCCAGTAGCCGTAGCAGAGGATCGTGACGGTGCCGCCGACGCCGCCGATGAGGCCGATCGTCCAGTCGCGCGGTTCGCCTTCGCCCGGATCGCGCGGCACGAAGCCCGCGGCGAGTTCGCCCCACGCCGGCAGCAGGCGAATGGCGGTCGCACAGACCGCGACGAACATCACCGCGATCGAGATCGCCATGATCCGCTCGAACAGCGCGAAGCCGCCGCGAAACGCGATGGCCGCGGCGACGAGACTGCCGATCGCGCCCCAGAAGAGCTTGGCCGGCGCGGGATCGGCGGGCCAGCCGACGAGCGCGTGCGTCGCGACCCCGGTCGCGGCGATCAAGGCGCCGCCCACGAACAAGGAGAAGGGCAGGAGGTAGAGCAGGAAGACCACGATCGCCCAGCGGCCCACATGCCGGGCGACGCCTTCGAGCAGCGTCGAGTCGGTGGCGAGTTGCCAGCGGGCAAGGCCCTCGTTGAGGACGAACTTCATGAACGCCCCGAGCGCGATCGCCCACGCGACGGCGAGGCCGATCTTCGAGCCGGCGAACCCGGCGGTCGCGAGATCGCCGGCGCCGACGCCGGTCGCCGCGACGATGAGTCCCGGGCCGAGGAGGGCAAGCGGCGATGGGCGAAGTCGGGGCATGGCGGTGGGGTCGCAGCGGGTGCTTCGGTCCGAGGCGTGCCTGATGGTCACAAGAGCGGCGCGCCGAGCCGGGGTTCCCGGCCCGGTCGAGCCCCGTTCGAGCCGAGGGTCCTCGGGCGCGATCGGGCCACGATGGGCTTGCCTCCCGTCGGATCAGGGGTACGTTTCCCGCAAGGTCCCGGAATCTGGGGGCGGCGAACTCATGGGCGCCGACCGACCCGGGTCTCCTGGAGCACTTCGATGTCGAATCCCTCGCGCTCATGCCGCCTGACCGTCCCCGTGGTGCTCGCCTCGGGCGTGGCGGCTGTGTTGGCTCTCGGTTCCTCGGCTCTGGCCTCGCCCACCTTCGCGACCTATTCCGGTTCGAACGCAGGGAGCGTGAACGGTGTCGGCTTCACGATGACCGGCCTTTCCGCGGCGGGGTATCAACCGGACATCCAGTCCCTCAACATGTCGGGTTCCGACTGGAACAACGTGGGCGCTCAGCAGGGTCGGATCTACGACGCGAACTCCACGACCACCTTTACCGTGACCTTCGCCTCGCCGGTGTCGGGGCTGCAGATGTACCTCTACTACTTCCGGGGCGCCGCTGGTGGAGGCGGCGGCTACGCCTCCTACGACTTCGCGCAGGCCTTCACGATCACCGGGGGGCTTGGGTCCCCGACCACGCAAAGCGGCACGGCGCTGAACACTCCCTCCGGTTTCGCGAACGGCGTGATCACCTTCACGGGGCCGGTCACGACCTTGACGGTGACGGCGACCGGCAGTGCCAGCGGCGGCGACCAGGGCTTCACGTTCGCGGTGGTGCCCGTGGCCGTCCCCGGCGGCGCCGGGTTCGCCGCGGCGATGGCGGCGGGACTCGGCCTGCGCCGGCGGCGGCGCTGAAACGCGCGGTCCGCGCGAGATTGACGCTTCAGTCCTGCCGCGCCGCATTTGCGGTGCGCTTCCCCTCGTCGGCGGCCTCTCGATGACGATGCTTCGTCGGTGAGCGAACCGCCGCGGTCGGCGCGGTCGGCGCTCCGGCGCGTACGAGTTGGTCGACCTGATCGCCGCCGGCGAGGTCGCGCTCGACTCGCTCCTGCCGCGGGTCCTCGCCGACGCGAAGCGCAGCCTCGAGGCGTGCTCGATCGAGCGTGAACTCGCGTTGCCGCACGACCAGCGCCTCGCGTTTCGCGAGCTCGGCTTGGCGATCGGCCTGCGCGGCGTCGCCTCGATGCGGGAGCGGCTCGAACGAGCGCCCGCGATGTTCGGCGGCGAGGAGGACCTCGGGTGGTTCCGATCGCATTGCGTCGCGATCGAGCGGTTCGAGGGGCTCGCCGATCGAATCGAAGCCTCGTGGGCCTCGCCGGCGGGGCAGGCGTCCCGCAGCTGGAACGACCATCTCGACACTCATCTCGACATTGATGCGGTGATGCTCGCGGCGAGCCTTGTCGCGTGAGCCATGCGTTCGGCCCAGACCTCTCGACGCCGGTGGCGTTCGCTCTGTCGAGTGGCGCGCGAGCGGTCGTCGACGCGGGTCAGCCGAGCGGCGTCTCGTAGAAGGTCGGCGAGCCGGGGCCGACGGGGAGCCCGAGGCCGAACACCCAGAGGAAGAAGAAGATCGACCAGCAGACGATGAGCGCGATCGAATAGGGAAGCATCATCGCGATCATGGTGCCGACGCCGAGGTTGCGGTCGTAGCGGCAGCCCCACGCGAGGATGAGCCCGAAGTAGGTCATCATGGGCGTGACGATGTTGGTGGTGCTGTCGCCGATGCGGTACGCCGCCTGGATCACCTCGGGGCTGTATCCGATCAGCATGAGCATCGGCACGAAGATCGGCGCGGTCACCGCCCACTGCGCCGACGCCGATCCGATCATCAGGTTGACCACGCAGCAGACGAGGATGAACGCCGCGAAGAGCCCGGGGCCGGTGAGGCCGGTGTCCTTCAGGAAATCGGCGCCGGCGACGGCGGTGATCGCCCCGAGGTTGCTCCAGCCGAAGAAGGCGACGAACTGCGCTGCGAAGAAGACCATCACGATGTACAGGCCGAGCGTCGAGATCGCCGACGCCATCGCGTCGATCACGTCTCGATCGCGCCGCATGGTGCCGACGACGCGGCCGTAGGCGAAGCCGACCACCACGAAGAACAGCAGGATCCACGTCACGAACCCTCGGAAGAACGGCGCGTTGCGAAGCGCGTCGCCGGTGTCGGGATTCCGCAGGAGGCCCCACGAGGGCAGGAGGGTGAGCGCCATCACCGCGAGCACCGCGATCGCCGCAAGGCCGGCCACGAGCAGCCCGCGCTTCTCCGTCGCGGTGAGCGGGTCCATCATGCGACCGTCCAGCACCGCCGGATCGGCGCCCTGATCGTCGTAGGGGCCGAGCTTCGGTTCGACGAGCAGCACGCTGACCGCCACGCAGACGCCGGTGACGAGCAGCGTCGACGCGGCCATGAAGTACCAGTTCGCGGTGGCGGCGACGGTGTAGTCCGGATCGATGAGTTGCGCCGCGGCCTCGGTGATGCCCGCGAGCAGCGGATCGATCGTCCCGATCAGAAGGTTCGCGCTGTAGCCGCCGGAGACGCCCGCGAACGCCGCGGCCATGCCGGCGAGCGGATGGCGTCCGAGCGCGTGGTAGATCGCGCCTGCGAGCGGGATCAGCACCACGTAGCCGAGTTCGGACGCCGTGTTCGAGACGACGCCCGCGAAGACGATCGCCGCGGTCACCAGCGTGCGCGGCGCGCCGAGCACGAGTCCGCGCACCGCCGCGGAGAGAAGCCCCGAACGCTCCGCCACGCCCACGCCGAGCATCGCCACCAGCACCACGCCGAGCGGGGCGAACCCGGTGAAGTTCGACGTGAGGTTCTCGAAGATCCGCCGCAGTCCGTCGGCGTTGAGCAGGCTGACCGCGCGGATCATGCCGTCCTCGGCGCGTCCCGCCACGCCGGCGGGGCGAGGATCCTCGACCGCGACGCCCAGCGCCCCGAAGAGTCCCGACAGCAGCACCATCGCCACCGCGAGCGCCGCGAAGAGGGTGACCGGATGCGGCAGCAGGTTGCCGAGCCACTCGACGGCATCGAGGAATCGCACGAAGACGCCGCGTCGGTCGGCGCGGGATGCGGGAGGGCTGGTCACGATTCGAGCCTCCGGGGTCTGCTTTGGACAAGACGGCGTCCGCGGATTCGTCGGTCGATCACGAGCCGATCCGACGCAGCACCGCGTAGGTGAACTCCTGCGGCTTGCCCCACGGGGTCGTGTGGACTTCTCGCGCCGAGTCGACGAGCCGGAACCGCGGTGCGAAGGCCG
>JBMSXH010000043.1:0-10631 GCA_049425445.1 Phycisphaerales bacterium
GGCTCGCGATCGTCGCGCGACCGGGCGGCAAGCCGCTCGGCGTGGTGGGGCTGAAGGACCTCATCGAGCCGCTGACCGGCGATCTTCGCGCCTGGTGAGCAGGAGCGGGGGCGGCTGGCGACCCCGGTTCCCGGCGGAACGCGGTTTGGGTTGGTCGGCGACGATCTGGACCGCCCCGTGCTCCGCCGAGTGGTCGATCTCGCGGAGGCTTCGCTATACTCCCCGCCCCTCCGAGCCGAAAGGCCCGGAAGCGTGCGGGCTTGTAGCTCAGCTGGCTAGAGCGCACCCCTGATAAGGGTGAGGTCGAAGGTTCGAGTCCTTTCAGGCCCATCAGACGAACGCCCCGAGCGGAAGCTCGGGGCGTTCGAACATGGGAGTCGGCGTCGGCCGGGGCGTGCCGACGTTCGGAGCCCGCAAGGTCCCCGGGCGCCGACGGACCAGGTCAGTTCGCATCCATCTCCCCGCCAATCCCGTGCCGACGCCATCGTCACAGAGTTCGCGATCACCACTCGACCTGCTGGAGGGCCGGGCGCGTTCGCTCTCCGACGCTCTGGCGGCCGCGCTCGCCGCCGTCGTCCGAGAGCCCACGGCGGTGCGCGCGTGCGGGCGGGCTCTCGGCGTCGACAAGAACCTCGCATGGAGGCTCGTTCGACTGTCGGAGGCGGCCGATCTGGCCGGCGTGCTGGCGAGCCGGCCCGGATCCCGAGGCTGGGCGCTGGCGGAATCGGCGCTCGCCCGACTCGGCTGCCGACCGGAGCTGATGGCGACCTTGTCCGAGGCGAGAGCGGCGTTCGAACGGGAGATCCTCGAGCAGCATGTCGAGAAGGGGACGCTGCGACTGCTTGCCTACGGCGGGTTGGAGACTGCTGCGGGGCGGGAGCAGATCCTCGGTCTGCGCCGAGAGGCCGCCGCCGCCGCCGCGCGGCGGTTCGGCACCTGGGCCGACGCGATGGTGTCGTCGTATCTCGTCACGCCGACAGGCGAGGACGATCTGCTCGACATCCGGTGCGTGACGCTGCTGAGCGGACTTCGTCGCGTCGCCGCGGGGCCGAATCTCGAGATCCATCGCGGCACCAATTCCGGCTCGGATGCGAGAGCGGAGCGCTATCGCACGTCGATCGCGTCGCATCGCGGCATCGGCTCGCTGGTGCCGGCGCTGTCCTCGCCCGAGGCGCTGGAGCAGCTGGTCGTGACGGCGAATCCGGCCCGCAGCATCGTGCACTTCCGCGGCGAAGGGATCGCGGCGACCCAGGGCATCGATCTGACCTTCGTTGAGTCGATTCCGCGGGCCGCCTACACCTACGCCAGACATGAGGGCGAGAACGGCGCCTACGGCGCGCCGGCGCTGGTCCCGACGGCGTGCTTCATCCTGGAGGTGCTGGTCGATCGCTCCGTGACCTGGGGCGGAACCGCGGATGCGGCCATGTTCACGCAGATCGCGGGCCCGGTCTCTCGCGTCCAGTACTTCGAGCAGCAGCGGCTTCCGATGGTCGAGGCGCCGGAGCGCGAGGGTTCGGTCGATCTGCCCCGCAGACTCGGCAGGCTCGGTCGCCATCATCGCGCTGCGATCGAACATGCGGCTTCGGAGTGCAGCCGCACCGTCGCGGACTTCACGATTCATCGAGTGGTGGTGTCCCATCCGCCGCTGTCGACCAACATCGCCCTTCGGTGGCGACTGCCGAGACGCACGATGTCGGAGGATCGATGAGCGTCCCCTCGGGCTCGATGCGGAACGACGACGTTCCCGGCGATCTGACCGACCTGCTCGATGAGCTCGCGGCGGTCGCCCGGAGGACTCTCGCCGACGCGGTCCCCGATCCGAACGCGACCCGCGACGTTGGACGACGCCTTGGACTGAGCACCACCAACGCCTGGCGATTCGTCCGACTCGCGCGGGAGGGCGCCACCGCCAAGGCGCTCGAGTCGATGCCCGGGCTGCGGGGGTGGGAGACGATGCTGGCGGCGCTCGCGAAGTCCGGGGCGGACCGCGAGGCCATCGCCTCGATGCGAGGGCTGGTCGAGCGGCTCTTCCGCGAACTGGAACGCCGCGGTCTCCATCGAACCGATCTGCCGAGGTTCGCAACGAGGCAGACGTCGGTCAGGGCCGCTGCCGCGTCGGTCGCGGCTCGGGAGACGCGGACGAATGCCCTGCTCTGGGGAGCGGCCGCCACTGGCATGGCCACGACCTATCTCGTGAGGATCGAGCCCCGCCATCGAGTGCTCGAGGTGGTCGGACTCTCGACCTTCGCCGGACTCCGGCGCCTCCGTCCAGGGCCGGAGTGGTGGCTGCCGACTCCCAACCGCGTCCTGGACGCCGACCGACGCACCCTGCCACTCTCTTCGGATCCGCGCCTCGCGTTCGACGTCTCGGCCCTTCTCTCCAAGGACGCCCGCCTCGAACTCGGTCGCTCTCCGGAGGGCCACATCGCCTTTCGGGGTGGGCCTCGGACCGCGATGCGCCCGATCGACCTCGCGAGTTCCTTCGTCGGAGCCGCCACCGCGGACGCGAGGGTCGGCTCCGAGGGTGTGCCCGCGATCTTCGCCGCCCCCATCTGGATCCCGGTCTCCGAGTTCGTGCTCGAGGTCCTCTTCGAGCGATCACTGGCTCCGACGAGCGAACCGCAGGTGAGGATCTACGCGCAGATCGGTTCGGACTCGGTCGCGACCGAGGATCGGCACCACTTCATCATGCCGGGGAGCGGACATTCGAGTGGTCTCTCGACGACTCCGCGGTGCGAGGATCTCGCGCCGCCCTTCAGCCGGACTTCGAGTTCCGGTCGCGAACTGCACGCCGCGGCCCTCGCCGGGGCGATCGGATCGATGGGGCTCGAGGCCGGCGACTTCGTCCGCCATCGGCTCGTGGTGGCGCACCCGGTGCTCTGCACCAGCGTCGAACTGGCTTGGCCATCGGCCTGATCCGCACTCGGCGGGACGACGCGTCGACTCCGCTTCACGCAGAGCCGGTCCGCTCGGTCGGCCTCGCCGCCGGGCGGGAGCGTCTCGTGCGTCGTGACACGACGGCCGGTCGCGCAGCGCGGACCGGGAGACCGGTGCGAACGCAGGCCGACTCTCCGGCCCAACCGCCCTGAAGATCCGGCCCGCGGACCGGATCGGCGATCGACCCGGATCGGAGTGTTCCCCGAGACACTTGTCGGTTGTTCAGTGGCGCTCTCGGTGTCCAATTGTTCCGCGCCGCCGCAGGATGCGGCCTCCTCACTCGTCGCGCGACGACGAGTTTCCGTGAACCCGTTGCAGGAAGTCCGAACCCATGTTGAGAACGCCCCGATTCGGGACGGCCACGATGGCCGCCGCAGCACTCGTGACCGTTCACGCCCAGGCCGACTTCACCGTGGATCTGGGGTCGGGCAATCTGGCCGGCAACCAGACGCGGTTCGTGGACGTCGAAGTGACCGAGGAGATGATCCCTCCGGGGCAGGTCATGATCGGCTTCGAGTTCTCGATGGACTGGGTGGCCGGGCCCGGCGTCGAGTGGGCGTCGGACATGGGCTTGTGGATCGATGACGCCGACGGCCGTCCGAGCGTCCAGATCGGTGGCTACAACATCACCTTCGCCGACGTTCAGGGGGACGACTGGTCCTTCTACGGACAGGGGCCGATCTCCGGCCCGTACTCCGACGCGCAGTCGCTGACGCACAGCGGCAACGGCACCTGGCGATTCTGGATCGGCAACGCGTGGACCGGCGCCGCCGCCGTCGGCTACAACAACGTGATGCTCACGGTGATCGTGGGCCAAGCGGGGGCGTGCGCCACGTCGACGGAGAGCTGCGACGTGCCGCACAAGGACCCCGGCTGCAGCGACGCGGTCTGTTGCGGCCTCGTCTGCGACTTTGATCCGACCTGCTGCGAGATCGCGTGGGACGGCTTCTGCGCCGCCTACGCCATCGATCTCTGCGGCATCTATCAGTACGAGTGCCCGACCGGCGGTCCGGCCAACAACTGCCCGACCAACGCCACGCCGATCCTCGACGGCGACGTCCTGCCCTTCGACACGACCGACGCGGACCCGGTGGCGCCCCTCTCCGACTGCCAGAGCGAAGCGACGCTCGGTCCGGACGTCTGGTTCCAGTACTGCGCGACCGAGAGCGGAGCGGTCACCTTCAGCGGCTGCGGGCAGACCGACTACGACCAGAAGATGCGGGCCTTCAACATCGGCGACGGCGTCTTCGATCCCAACCTGCTGCCGGCGATGGAGATCGCCTGCGACGACGACGGGTGCACCGGCACGCCGGCGTCGGCCTCGAAGATCACGGTTCAGGTGATCGCGGGCAACTGCTACCTCTTCGCCGTGGGCGGATTCGACGGGGCCGTCGGATCGGGCACGGTGTCGCTCGAGTACATCCCCGCCTACAGCTGCGGCGATCCGGCCGCCGGGTCCTGCTGCGACCCGGATCCGCTGGGCCTGGGCTACTGCGACGACGCGGAGTGCTGCGCCGCGGTCTGCAGCATCGATCCAACCTGCTGCGATCTGTCGTGGGATGTCCCGTGCGCCAACCTCGCCTATCAGAACTGCCCGAAGGCCTGCGGCGCGCAGAACAACGACGAGTGCTCCGGCGCCGTCGAGGTGTTCGCGGGCACGAACTCGGTCGCGACGTACAACGCCACGACGGGGTCGATCCAGCCGCCCGCCGATGGCTGCACCTTCTACGGCCAGAGCACGATCTTCAACGACACCTGGTACGTCTACGAGTCGAACTGCGAAGGCTTCCTGACCTTCTCCTTCTGCCAGACGGAAGGGGGCTCTGCGAACTGGGACACCAAGATGGCGGTCTGGGCCGGCACCGACTGCGGCGACCTCACCATCGCGGGCTGCAACGACGACGCCTGCGATCCGCTCTCGAGCCAGGTCAACGTGGAAGCGTTCTGCGGCGTGACCTACTGGATCCAGATCGGTGGCTACAACGGCAACCAGTACGGCTCCGGAACCTTGGCCATCAACTGCGGGGGCAAGACCTGCGGCGATCCGCCGATCCCAGGTGACCTCAATGGCGATGGCATGGTGAACGGCGCCGATCTGGCGATCATGCTCGGCTGCTGGGGGCCGGTCACGAGTCCGGCGTGCGAGTCGGCGGACATCGACGATGACGGGGCCGTCACCGGCGCGGATCTCGCGACGCTGCTCGGCAACTGGACGAGCTGAGTCGAGTTCGGCGCGGGCGATTCACCCCCGCTGATCCCCACGGTTCTCCTGACCCCTCGAGCCCTAGGCGGGCTTGAGGGGTCTTGTCTCATGGTCGCTTCCGTCGTCGCCGCAACGGCTGATTCCCGGCTCGTCGGTCTCGACGTCTCGAATTCGGCCTTCGCCGCCCCGTGATCACGAGACTCGGGGCGGCGTCCTTCGGCGCGGGCGCCATCGCGCTCGGGATGCACCGCCTCGAAGGACCGACGGATCGCCTTGGCGCGTTCCCGAAGTCGCCGCTTCTCCTCGGGCTCGAGCACCGCAGCGGGACTTCGCCGGTTCGGCTTCGGCCTCACCGTTCCGTGCGGGCCTCGGGTGCTGGCGCGTCCGGAAGCGCGTCGAGTTCCCAGAGGGACCGGACCAGCGCGAAGCCCTCTGGATCGACGGCTTCGAGTTCGCTTCGCACATACGGATGGAAGTCGTTGGTGCCGTAGAGCGCCTCGGTCGTCTCCGCGAAGTACTCCATCGGGTTCGTGAGCGCGTAGTGGCGCCGAGGGCTGCCCGAGATGTGGCCCACTTCGTCGTAGGCGCCCGCATCGACGATCCGCTTCCAGGCCGACTCGATCCCCGCGTGCCGGTAGCCGAACACCTGGTCGTGGTAGGCGTGGGCGAGTTCGTGCAGCACCATCCACGGCTGGTGCTTCGTCCAGCGCAGGAACGCGACGGCGTTGCCGATCTCGACGGTGCCTTCCTTGTCGGGGTTGTAGCCGTTGGGCACCAGCCAACCCTTGCTCACGTGGTAGCACATGCAGGCGGTCTTCGGCATCTCGGTCTCCGCCCAGATCTCGACCGTGCGCAGTCGATCGAGCGCCGGCTGCGGGATCACCCGAGTGATCTGGAACAACTGGTGATCGAGCAGTTCGAGCACCTGTCGGCGAAGTTCCGGCGACTCGCGAAGCGAGGGCGAGATCCGCACCGTCCAGCCCCGCAGGTCGCGGACCTCGTACGACTCGGTCGGTGCGAAGGGGGCGTCCGTGGCATCACGTTCGGCGACGATCGTGTCCGAAGTCGTCGTCGAAGTCGGGCTGGCGTCGCCGGCACCGTCGGCCATCGGAGGTGCTGCCGCGAGGCACGCGAGCGTCAACGCAAGGGTCAGGCTCATGGCCGCATCATGACGCCACTCGTGATGCCCGCCAACCGGCCGCGCCCGCGATGGCGTTCGCTACCGTGCAGCGATGCGCCTCTCGATCCTCGTGCCGCTGGTCCTTTCCGCCGCCGCCTCGGCCGCCGCACCGCCGACCGTCCACTCGGTCTGCGACCTCAGCCACGAGTTCACCTTCTATCTGGATGGGCGGTTTCATCGTCAGTATCTCGCGGAGCACGGCCGCGACGCCCGCAACTGGGGCACGCTCTCGAAGCTCGATCTGTCGAATGCGAACCTGCTGGTCCTGGTGGGCGGAGACGAGCGGGTGCCTTACGCCGCGGACTCGGTGGAGCACGTCGCGAACTTCGTCGAACGCGATGGCGGCACGCTGCTGCTGATGATCGATGGCGCCGACGCCATGCCGCCGGGAGAAGCGGTGGCAACGAGGTTCGGCGCGAGGCCGACGACGACTCGGGCCAAGCCACCCCTCCGTGGAACCGACGCGCTTCCGGGCGCCGCCGCGTCGGCGATCGAGTTCCGGCGCGGCACGGTGCTCGAACTGTCCACCGACGCCACGGCGGGCGATCGGGAGTGGACACCGCTCGTCGTCGATGCGGACGGTCGACCGGTGCTCGCCACGCGTCGACTCGGCAAGGGCCACGTCCTGATCGGTAGCCGGGGACTCTTCGGTCAGAAGCCCGACGCGAGCGATCCGATCAATGCGGCGTGGGTGACGCCGCTGCTGGTCGGATTGGCCGGCGAGAGAGCGATCGATCCGTCGAAGCCGCCACGTTCGACCTCGGCGGAACGATCCCGCGAGGTCGGACCGCTGACGCTCGAGTTCCATGAGGGCACCGAGAAGTTCGCCGACTCGATCCACGAGGTCTACGTCGAGGTCCGGCCGCATCTCGTGGCGATCACCGGCGTGGAACCGGCCCCGGGCATGATCACCTCGATGCTCATCCTGCCGACGGGCGGCGGCGGGTTCTCGAGCGGTCGTCGCATCGCGATCGGCGCGTGGTGGGGGGACTACCCGACGCGGCGGTACCCCATGGTCGAGCTGATCGCGCACGAGGCGGGGCACTCGTGGGTTCTTCCGCACGCCGAGCCCCTGTGGAACGAGCCGATCGCGACCTGGCTCGGCATCGAGGTCGGGCGACGGCTCGGCATGCCGGAAGCGCAGGACACCATCGATCGCCAGATCGCCGCGGCCCGGCGCCGCGATCCCGGTCTCGATCGGATCGATCCGCTCGCGGCCGATGCCCCGCGCGACGTGATCTGGGGCAAGAGCTACTTCGTCTTCGAGGAACTGGAACGGCTGCATGGGCCGGGCGCGATGTCGAAGTACTTCCAGGCCAAGCGGCGCCTGGTGCCGGCGGATCGCCCGTCCTACTCGATGGACGATGCGGTCGCGGTCTGGAGTGCGGCGGTCGGCGAGGATCTGTTCCCGTGGTTTCGATCGCTCGCCTTCGACGTGGACCAGTCCCGGACCGATCTCGCGACGCCCTGAGGTCGTGAAGAAACACCCCCCGGGCGGAGTGCCCGAGGGGCGAGTCACGATCCTCTCTTCAGGCCGGCGTTCGGCCGATCACTTCTTCGCGCGGGTCATCACGGTCGGCGTGGTCATCGCGCTGCGGGCATCGCCCTCGGGGAACGAGACACGCTCGAACGTGAAGTCCCGCATGGTGAGGGTCATGGTGTCGCCGTCGATCTCGCGGAGCACCTCGGCGGTGAGTCGATCGCCGTTGGCGTTGCGGCCTCGCCAGGAGACCTCCATCGTCGTCTTCCCATCCGCGGTTCCCACTCTTGGCGACGCCCATCCGGCGGTTCCGTCTGCGCCCATGAAGTGCATGCGGACGACGTCGGAGCTCGTGTCGTACATGTAGACCACGGTCGAATCCGCGGTGGTCTTGCCATCGTCGCCGACGGAGTACGTGGTCTCCACGAGCGTGTTCTTGCCCGGGCCCCACTCGACCTTCGCCATCTTCTGCTGGCCTTCGTCGGTGAAGTTCCAGATTCCCACCAGCTGCTCGGCGAGAGGGAAGGCCTTCTGGAAGTGGTTCACCCGCGACCAGACGAAGCTCGATGGAATCGCCGATCCCGACCTCATCTCGATGGAACGATCGACGCCGTCGCCGTCGAAGACGTCGGTCATCTTGAACGAGCGAATCTCCTCCTTCTCGCTCCAGGTCCGCACGTTCCACGTGTACGCCGTGCCCTCGACGTCCTCGAGCGTTCCCAGATGGGTGACGAGGCCGTCGGCGCCGGTCTCGACCTCGACGAACCTGACCTTGCCGAGCTTCTCGTCCCAGCTGCAGAAGCCGGTCGCGGTGGTCTCGGGCCCGTCGCCGATCGAGCTGTAGCGGTAGTTGATCCGTTCGAAGGGCACGCCCCATTCGACTTCGAACGCACCCACCACAGCCCCGGTCTCGCCGTCCTTCAGCAGGTGGTGGCCGGGGTATCGGCCCATGGCGGTCCACCAGTCCTCGGCGGTCGGCGGGGCGGCATGGAGGGTCGTGGTTCCAACGAGGACGAGAAGAGTTGCATGGACGGTGCGCATCGAAATCTCCGGTGGGGAAAGGTGTTCACGTTCGGCCGCGCTCAGGCGTCGCCGGTCGCTCCGCACGGACTCCGGGATGATGCTGACCACCGCCGAAACCGTCCAGACCTCGAACCGCGGCCTGCGGAAATGTATACAAACTTCGCAGAAGATGAGCAAACCGTTCGGGTGGCCGGGATCGTCAGTCGGGCTTGGGCATGCGGCTCGAGATCCACCCGATGAAGGCCGGTTGGGCCCGCGAGGCGATCAGCACGCTGCCGCTGCCCTTGAATCGCAGCACCACGCCTTCGCCGGACTTGATCGAGCCAACCACCTTGCCGAAGAAGCCGCCGCCCTGGCCGGTCGACAGCGAGGCGCTCATCTCCAGCGAGTCCGGCCACGCGACGACGTGCCCGCTGTCGACGACGAGTTCGCCACCGGCCGGGACCGGCATCTCGTGGATCGCCCCGAGCGCCGACACGCCCAGCTTGCCGCTGCCGGAGACCTTCATGATGAAGAAGCCTCCCGTGCCGCCGACGAGCGAGCCGCCGATGCTGCGGTGGCGGGAGGTCGCGATCTCGAGCGACTCCTCGGCGCAGAGGAATGCGCCGTCGGTCAACGACCAGGTGTCGCCGTCGATCTCGCGGAGACTCTCGGCGGTGAGCCGGTCGCCGATGGCGTTGCGACGGAGGCACGCGTCTTCGCAAGGAGCCCCCAACGGCCGCCGAGGCCTCGGTCGCACGATCAGTGCGTGTTGCGGCGAGGAAGGACCGCGAACCTCGGTGTTGTTCGTTACCGGTCGCCGGGAGGCCAGTCTTGTGGCGGTTTCGCGTTGTGCGCCGGATCTTCGGCTGGACGATCGCCGTCGCGAGGGCAGTCTTTCGCGGATCGACGACTCGCCTCGTCGTCGAGCCGGAGGTTCCTGGCGAGGCGGTCGCTCCAAGCGTTGCCCTGACGTTGGAGCGTTGGGTGGAATCGCGGGTCGTCCCCGTGGATCGGCGCAGGGACAGCCATCGAAGAGGAGAGAGGATTCTCATGATTCGCACCAGCATCGCGGCGGCCACCGTGGCCCTCGCATCGGCCGCCAGCGCCGAAGTGATCGTCTTCACGCAGTACGACGTCTGGGCCGCGTTCTGCGCGTCTTCGCCGAGCACCTCGTTCATCGCGGCCGAGGACTTCGACGGCTACAGCGGCTTCTACGCTGGCCCGGTCGTCGGCGACGTGGGCGGCATCGAGTGGAGCGCGAGCGCCTCCGGCGGCCTCTACGCCGATGCCGGCTACTTCTCGACGAACCTCGCCGAGACCGAACTGGTCTTTGCCCTCGCGCCGGGCGTGTCGGCCGTCGGTGGCAACTTCTTCGGAACGGACATCAACTTCAACGTCGTGCCGAGCCTCGTGGAGGTCATGCTTTCCGACGGTACGAGCTACATCGCGTTTCTCGATTCGGCGGATGCCTTCGTCGGCTTCTATTCGCTTGATGCCGAGATCTCCTCGATCTCGACCCTCGCGTTGGGATCCGCGGGCGGGCCGGCGACCTTCGCGACCGCCAACAACCTCTACGTCGCGGTGCCGGCTCCCGGCGCGATCGCGCTGCTCGGCCTCGCGGGCGGCGTCGCGGCCCGTCGTCCCCGTCGCTGACCGTTCGTTCAAGTCCCTTGCACCGCCGACCGTCGGCGCCGTTCGCGGCGTCGGGGGTCGGCGGTTCGTTGGGCGACCAATCGCCTGGTCGCCGTTGACTTCGAACCCCGCCCGTCCACACTGCAGATCATGCGTCTCCGCTGCGGATCGAAGTTGCTGGCGATCGCCTCGAC
>JBMSXH010000044.1:0-10611 GCA_049425445.1 Phycisphaerales bacterium
CTGGTGCCGGTCGAGACGGGCTTCTTCTCGCTGCAAGGCGCCGATCAGCAGTGGAAGACGATCCGCAAGGTCGCCGAGCGCGTCGGACGGGTGATCCCCGTGAGGTTCCTGCCGACCCTGCACAACCCCAACCGGAAGGTCGCTCGCGACGTCATGCAGGAGCTTCGCAGCCGCTACGGCGACGCGCTCGTCCCGACCTGCGTGCACGAGCACGACGTCCTGCGCGAGGCGGTCGGACTGGGCTGCCCGGTGCGGGAGCACGCCCCCGGATCGACGGCCGCGGCCGACTTCATGCGGCTTGCGGACTGGCTCCTTCGCGACGGCCCCATGCCGCCTCGTCCCATCGTCGAGATCGATCGCAACGCGGTCACCACGATGCTCGGGCAGGGGCGACCATCGGCGGAGCCCGATGGCCTCGATCCATCGCTCGGGCGTCAGGGCGGCCGAGTCGCGGAACTCATCGATCGACTGAGGCGGGTGGGTGGCGAGCCGCCCGTGTCGCCGTCGGGCGACGATCGCGATGGTTCGCCGCATCGACTGCGCGACGATGGCGGTTCGATCGCGATCGAGCCGCCGCCGGTGGTGCGTCATCCGATGGGCGTGAGCTTCGAGGAGGAGGGGGTGCGGTTCGCCCAGCCCGCCTCGGGGGCGTCGTCGATGGCGGTCGTGGCGGACTTCGGCCCCAACTTCGGCGTCGGCACGCAGACCTTCCCGATGCGGTTCGACGAGCGAAGCGGCACCTTCGCGATCCTCATCGCGGTGCCGCCGGGCAGCTACGAGTACCGACTCGTCATCGACGATTCGCCATCGATCGATCCGTTCAACCTCGAGCGGGTGTCGCGACCCGAGGGTGAAGCCAATCTCCTCAGGGTCCCGGGACGCTGACCATGGATGGACCACGCGATCCGTTCGACGATCTCGCGGACCTCTTCCTGACGCCGGAGGAGGAGTTCGGCGCGGCACCGTCCGCCGAGTCGTCTGCCGCCGCCGATGCGATGCGCCGAGACGGCACCTTGCCGGCGGTCACCGTGGCCGTGGCGGGTCACCTGCCGGTCTCCGCCGGCCTCTGGCTTGCACAACTCTCCGATCGCCTCGCGCGGGATCAGGGCCCGACCGGGCTCGTCCGATTCGTGGCGGGTCAGGTGCATGTCGAGGTCTTCCGGGCCGGGCGCTCCGGCGAGCCGGCCGAACCGCTCGATCTTCGCGATGCGTTGGAACTCGCGACACGTCTTGCACGGCGGTGGATCGTGGTGCCGGAGGCGTCCGCGTCGCCGGGGCAGGTCATCCGGGCGGGTCGCGACGGCGTGCTGCTGCTCACCGGTGCCGATGAGGCGGCGGTGGTCGCGGCCTATCGGCTGATCAAGGCGCTCGCCGAAGAGGCGATGGTCGAGGGGCGAGCGATCCCGCCGATCTCGATGGGAGTGCTTGGTGCCGGTGACGTACAGGTCGCCGACGCGATGACCAAGCTCAACCGGACCTCCGAGGCGTTCCTCGCGATGGGGCTGCCGCTCACCCTCGCGATGCCGCGGATGGAGCCGCTCGAATCGACGCTTCGCTTCATGCTTCCCGCCTCGCGGACGGTCACCTTCGAAGACGTGCCCGCGCTGCTGCGCGAACTGATCCAGGCGACGCCTCCGGCTTCGAAGACTCGTGCTGCACCGACGCCGCCCGAGCCTCGCGAGCCTGCCGGGAGCGGCGGCGATCCCTGGCCGTTCGCGCTGCCGCCTCAAGCCGCGGAACATGCGGAACCGCCCGCGGAGCCTCGGGAACCCGAGATCGAGACCGCGGCCGCAGGCGAGTCGCTCGACGAGCCCGTGACGACTCCGGTGCAGAACTCCGCCGCGTCGCTTCGTCGGCTCGTGGCCGGTCGCGCCGGCGAGTGGGCGTCGATGGGGCAGGGAGCGTTCGCCGAACCGTCCGTGCCGAGCGAAGCCGCGAAGCTGCCACCGACGCCCGTCGACGGATTCGTGCGGGCCTCGATGCTCGGCGGGGTCTCCCACGAGGATCGGGCCGAGATCGAGCATCGCGGGCTGCCCTCGCCGCTGCTGCCTCGATTCGAGTCGTTGAGCCCGCTTCCGATCGCGTGTCCGTACCACCCGTCGGTCGAACTGGGCGTCGACGATGCCGGACGGCTTCACCTCGTCGCGCCGCTCGATCGCCTGATCGAAGTCGAGGCGACCGCCGCGTGGGCGGCCGATCACGCGGCGATGTTGCGGCTCGCATGCCCCGGCATCGAGGCGGGCGATCCGTCGGATCTGCGAATCGATCTCGTGACGTCGCGGGCGCGGGATGCGATGCCGCTCGCGCACAGCCGCATTCGCCTGCATCTGCTCGCGTCGGTCTCGGTCGGTCGCGAGCGAGGCTGGCTCATGCTGCCGCTCAACGAAGCGGCCGAGTGCGACTCGGCAGAGACGTCCGAAGAATCCTGAGCCAGGTCTCGCGGCGGAAGCCGCGACATTCGGCGGTGCTCCAGCCGCGGCCCTTCAGGGCCGCTTCGAGTTCGCGGTACTGCGACGGGTGCCGAAGACCCTCTGGAAGTCGATCGGTCCCGAAGCCGCCGTCCAGATCGGAACCGAGCCCGACCCGATCGCGACCTGCGATCTCGGCGATCGCCTCCACGTGCCGCACGCAGTCGGCAAGCGTCGCGTCGCGCCCGCTGGCGAGGAAGTTCCCGTAGAGGTTCAGGCCGATCGCGCCGTCTCGCTCGGCGATCGATCGAATCTGATCGCGGGTCAGATGCCGCTGGTTGTCGCCATCCTCGAGCAGCCACCGCGCGTTGGAATGCGTCGCGACGATTCGTCGATCGCTGCAGGCGAGCAGGTCGTCGAACGCCGCGTCGGCGAGATGCGACACGTCGTGGAGGATTCCGAGCTCATCCGCCGCAGCGACCAGCTCGCGCCCTTCCGGCGACAGTCCTCCGTGGACCTTGTTGCCGCCGGCGGCGCGGGTGCCCATCGCCCACGCGAGACCGAGCACCCGGACGCCGCGATCGAACCACCACGTCAGTTCCTCGCCGCCGCCGATGCAGTCGGCACCTTCGACGAGGACGACCACGCGAAGCCGCGAGTCGCGAGGCTCGTCGAGGTCCTCCCGCCAGCGAACGAGGCGAATCCGCCCGGCCGCGTCGAGCGCCTCGTAGCGGGCGAGTTGACGGCGGCCGGCTTCGGCGGCGGCTTCGCGATCGTGGCGATCGCGATACCCCCACGGATGCGAGGCGTGGTCGAGTCCGGGCTCGATGAAGATCGTCCCGAGGCAGAGATCCACCGGGGCCTCGGCGAGATCGGGCAGGCTGCAGCAGTCTGACTGGCCGGGGCCGAGGCGAACCTCGAGATCACGCCCGAGTTCAGCGAGGTAGGCCAGATCGAGGTGCGCGTCGATCCATGCATCCGCTGCGACGCAAGACGAATCGGTCGTGGGGTTTGGCATGGGAGGGCGGAATCCGAGGGGGGCGGCGAGGTGCGGTTCGTCGAGTGCGTGTCGCCACGACGCTCGTTGCCCCCGTCTGTCCACGAACGTACCCTGACGCGATGCTTTCGGCCGCGATGACCTCCGCTTCGACTCGACCGGCCCCGCTCGCGGCGGGTGAACGGCTCGTCGCGGCGGGGATCGCCGCCGCCGCCGTCTCGCCGCTCGCGGTGGCGGCGTGGCTCGAGCCGTCCGCGTCGGGTGTGGGCACGCATCAGCAACTCGGACTCCCGGCGTGCGGCTGGATCGCGGGGATGGGCATTCCGTGCCCGAGTTGCGGCATGACGACCGCCTTCGCCTTCGCGGCCCGCGGCTCGGTGCTCGAGGCCTTCGCGACCCAGCCGGCGGGCGCCCTGCTCGCGCTGATGGCGGCGATCGTGGCGGTGATCGCGACGTGGACCGCCTGCTCCGGTTCGCGCTCGTGGGAGCTGCTGTGGTCGGCGATGGGTCGACGATTCTGGTGGGGTCTTGTCGCCGTCGCGGCGCTGGCGTGGGTCTACAAGATCGCGGCGATGCGGATCGACTCGACGGCGTTGCCGCTCGCCGCGGTCGGAGGTGGCGGATGACGATCGTGCGGGCTGGATGGTGGATCCTCGCAAGCCTCGCGACGGCCTTCGCCGTCGGGCTCGGCGGTTGCCAGGTCTTCGGACTTGCCGGCGCGATCTCCTCCCAGTTCGAGCGATCCAAGCAGATCGAGGTTCTGGCCGAGTACGACGGTCTCCGCAACCGCTCGGTCGCGGTGGTGGTGCAGTCCGATCCCTCGATGCTGTACGAGTATCCGACCGTCGGCGCCAACGTGACCGCGAACCTCTCCTCGAGGATCGCCACGAGCGTCGAGGGTTCGCAGGTGCTCGACCCTCGGATCGTGCTGCAGTGGCAGTACCAGACCCCACACTGGTCGGCGCTGCCGTACGGGCAGATCGCCTCGGATCTCGGCGTGGAGCGGGTGGTGCTCGTCGACATCTACGAGTACCGGCTTCATCCGCCCGGCAACACCTGGCTCTGGGATGGCGTTTGCGCAGCGACGGTTGGAGTCATCGAGTCCGGCAGCCTCGACGCCGACGAGTTCGCCGCGACCTATTCCGTCTCCGTCAAGTTCCCCGATCTCGAGGGCGTCTCGCGGGAGAGCGCCAACGCACGGCAGATCGAGACCGGACTTCTCACCAAGTTCCTGCAGAAGACAGCGTGGCTCTTCTTCGACCACATCGAGGACAAGTATCCCGACGCGTGATCGTCCGCGGTTCGCTCGCGGCGCTCGTGGCGATGGGTTCGCTGGTCGGCCTTCCGGTCGGCGGCTGCAACATCGTGGCGCCGATCGCCTACGCGATCGAGGGGCCGGGCACGATCGACGCGGAGTTCACGCTCGAGAAGATCCGCACCGCGATCCTCGTCGACGACCAGCGGACGATCCTGCCCCGGACCTCGCTGCGGGTCGAACTCGGCGAGGCGATCGCCACGCGGCTGCTCGACGAGAAGGCCGTGCCGGAGGTGGTGAGCACCCGGGACGTGATCGCCTACGTCCGGACCAACGAGCGGAGCGGACGACGGATCAGCATGGAGGCGGTGGCGCGGGGCCTCAAGGTCGACCAGCTGATCTTCGTCGAGGTCGCGCAGTTCTCCCTCGTCGACGAGAACGGTTCGCCGCGTCCGACCGCCAGCGCCTTCGTGCGGGTCCTCGACATCGACGGCAAGATGCGGGCGTTCCCGAGTCCGGAGGAGATCGACGGACGCGAAGTGCAGGCGCAGCTGCGGGAGATCAGCACCGACCTGCTGCGCACGCCGAGCGGTCGGCGCGGCGTCGAGGATCAACTCGCCGATCGTCTCGGTCGGCAGATCTCGCGTCTCTTCTACGAACACGACCGCGTGGATCTCGGCGAGAACCTCGGCCCGCGATGACGGACGCACCGATCGTCGTCCATCTGCTCGATCACCGTCTCGAGACGGCGCCGCTGCGGTCGCTGCTCGTGCGCGACTTCGCGGCGCAACGGCGAGGGTTTGCGCACGTCGAAGCCGCGATCGGAGCGGGGCCGGGCTCCGGTCTGCCCCGCATCGCCCGAACGCCCTCGCCGTCCGCTCGCTGGAATCGCCGCTGGCTTCATGAAGTGCAGCAGATCGCACCGGTGGCGGCGATCGTCGCGTGGTCGGTCGAGGCGGCCTGCTCGATCGCCGGCGACGAGTTCTCGCCCACCCCGCGAACCGTCCTGCTCGATCGCCTGCCGACCGCCATCGAGGCGTGGCGGATGCGTCGCCGGGGCGTCGGTGGCGTCGAGTTGGCCGGTTGGGACGCGTGGCTCGACGGGCTGCCGCCCGCGGCGCGATGGCGCCTCGAGCCGGTTCGGCCGGTCCCCGTCGAACCCGGCGAGTTCATGGCGCAGGCGACGCTCGCCTCGGTCCGCAGTCGGCCGAAGCTTCGCGCGGAGCTCGATCTCGAACCGTCAGGGCTGGCGATGGGACTGTTCGTGACGGGGCCAAGCGCCCTGCTCGGCCGTTCCTCGCGGCGCGACGGATTCAACATCGCGGCCCTCTCGGTGCTGAGCCTTGCGATTCGCGAGTTCGTGGTCGACGAGTCGGAACTCGCGAAGGAGGGCGTGTCGACCCTCATCGCGGAGACGGGCGCGGCGCCGGCGGTGCGGATCGCGCCGCTGCGCAGCGATCCCGTCGCGTGGATCGGAGCGCTCGATGCCGCGTTCGTGGTGGGCGGTCCCGTGGAACGAGACGCCGACGCGACGCTGCTGCCATGGATCGCTCGCGCCGCAGGAGTGCCGCTCTTCGCGATGGAGCAGCGCCCGTGGATTGCGCTGGGCCGCGGAACCAGCGACACGCTGGTTCCCTGCGAGCCGCCGCCGCGCAGCGCGACCGCGCTGCTCGACGCGATCCGCGAAGGTCGTCTCGGGCGAGGCGACGTTCAGGCGGTGGAACGATCGACCGGGCGATTCGCCGATGCCCTCGCGGGCGCCTGGGCCTCGTCGCCGTCGGCGTCCTCGAAGAATCGCCGCGCGGCCTCGTGATAGAGATCCTCGAGGATCTCCTCGGGCAGGGTCAGGCCACGGAGCGTCGGCGCATCCTCGGCGTTGAAGCGCGATGGCTCGACGGCCGCCAGATCCGGATCCGCGATCGGCGACTCGCCGGTCCAGGCGGTCTCGAGCATCGTCCGGTACGCCCAGTAGCGGCTTGCGTAGAGATCGAACGCCGAGTCCGCATCGCTCGCCTTGGCGCCCATCTCGGTCTTCTCCCCGCCCCGAAGATGATCCTCGTGGGTGACGATGTCGGATCCGAAGAGCAGCCGGCCTCGCCAGCGGGCGAAGAACCGCACGACGCGATCGCGCGGGTGACGTGAGATCTCCCGCACCACCCACTTGGTCGCGCTGATGTCGAGCGAGAGGTTCGGGTGGGCGTCGAGCAGGGTGTCGAGGAAGTCGAGGTCCTCCGGCCAGCCGCCGCAGTGCGCAGCGATCCACGGAACCGCGAACCGATCGAGCATTCGTCGCAGCGGGTCGTAGTGCGAAGCCTTGGTGCCGTAGAGCGAGGGGTCGGCGTAGCGCGTCGCGAACCACGTGTCCGGATCGGCGACGTGGACCATGAAGGTCATGTCGAGCGAGGCGGCGAGTCGCATGGCCTCGAGTCGGTTCGCGCTGTCGAGCCGCAGGAGATCCGGTGCGCCGGATTCGCGTCCGTAGTCGAGTCCTCGCGGCGCCGACCAGAACTTCACCACACGGCTCCCCATCGAATGGAAGGTCTCGATCGCCTCGAGGAATCCCGGGCCGTGCTCGTGGCGGCGATCGGAGCCGAAGTAGTTGGGCACGGCGATGAAGCGGACGTCGTCGCCCAGTTCGTCCTGAACGGCCGGCACCAGTTCGAGCGGCGTCATCGAGAGGAACTTGCCCACGCCGTAGAGCGAGGCGGCCTCTCGGAAGATCCGCACCGCGCCCGGTCCGGCAAGATGCAGGTGCGCATCGAGAATGGCGCGAGGGCGCTGCACGAATGCCTCGGCCTCGCGCCGATAGTCGAGTCCAAGTCGATTCGAGGGATTGCGGGGCTTCCCCGTCGCGGTGAAGCCCGGCCGAAGCGTCGGGGAGGTGCTCATCGCCCGATGCTACGCGGACTGCACAAGCGATCGGCTCACTTCTCGCGACGCAGCCGCGTGCTTCGCGAGGGCGCCTGCGACTTCGAGTCCTTGGCCCGAAGTCGAGGTTCCTCGAGCCTTGCAGGACTGGCGGACGCCGCTCGGACGCGGGGGGGCGGGCTCAACGGCTCTGCGTGGCGGATCACGCCGACATAGAGCTCGCAGTCTCCGTCGATGTCGAGATGACGGATCATCTCGCACTCGATCACGAGGTCGCCGCGGTCGACGATCGGAACGCCGAGGGGCGAGGTGCGGACGGGCAGTCCGAGGAAGGGATCGCCTTCCTGACGCGTGGCGAAGAGCCGCTCGAGCAGCGGATCGACGCCTCGCAGGATCGACAGGCAGAAGTGACGGCTGTCCCGGATGAGCGGGCTGATCGGATCGCCCTTGGGAAGGGCCAGCATCACGGCCGGCGGCACCGCGCCGCACTGTTGAACCCAGTCGACGAGTCGCCCGCGACGCAGATCGCCCGCCGACGCGGTCAGCAACAGCCTTCCCCGCGGCAGACGGGAGAGGGCTTCGATCGCCAGAGGATGCGGCTCGGAGTGGGTGCGACTCATCTCAAGGGCCTTGGCCGGTGCCGGAGCACAGAAGGCCATCGGCGATCGCGAGGGGGCGATCGAGGAATGTGGATGAAAGGTGGAATCTGCAACCCGCCGCATGACATGGGTTTGCGATGGCTCTCGGACCTTGGTGGGGCGATGTGTGGCGTCAAGTGGGAAAAAGTGTTGTGGAGTGGGGCAAAGTGGGTTAGTCTTCGCCCGCCTCGATGCGGAGGCCTTCGACGGACCCGTGTGGTCGCCCTGAGGATCTTGATGCGTGCTGCTGCTCGGCCAATTCGATCACAGCATCGACCCGAAGGGACGCTTGGCGATTCCCGCCGAGATCCGCGGTGTCTTGAAGCCGGAAGTGCACGGGGACGCGCTGATCGCAGCGCCCGGAGCGAACGAGACGTTGTGGCTGTGGCCGGAACGGACCTTCGAGCAGTTCGCCGCGGCGCTCGGCGGATCGCTGCTCGGGGACGAGGACATGCTGGCGTTCGAGCGGCATCTGTTCTCGCAGGCCTCCCGCTGCAGCGTCGATTCGGCAGGCCGAATCCGCATCCCGGATCGGCTGCTGAAGGAGTTCTCCATCGACTCGGCGGTGGTGATCGCCGGCGTTCGGGATCACCTCGAACTCATGTCGCCGGCCCGATGGGCGGCCGAGCAGACCGCCATCCGCAGTCGCCAGTCGGAGATCTGGCGAAGGGCCCGGGCGGCCCACGCGGAGGCGGGGAGGAAGAACCAGTCATGAGGAGCATGACCGCTCCTCGTCGCGACAGGCTCGGTCGGCCGCCACGGATGGCGTGCCGCCCGCAGCGCGGGGTCGCCGGCAGATCCGCCGGCGCCGGTTCATGTTCGAGGCCATGGATCGGCCTCGTCCTGAAGGGGATCGGTGAGCCGCCGATCCGCCCGGGTGCGTCGGGCCGCTCGGCTCGAGCGTTCACTCCGTTGTCGCGTGCTCGGCCATGGACGGCCGAACGCCTCGGTCAAGATCGGGCAGCGGACGCCCGCACCGAGGGACGCGGGCACTGCCCGCCTGGGATCGTTCGCCACCGTCCCTGAGAAGGGGCTGTGGCGATTGCGGACGGCGATGTCACGCCGTCCTCGAAACGACGACCGGACGCCTGCAGGCAGGCGTCCGGTCTTGTTCTGCGGTCTGGTTGGTTCGGACGGGAGCGTCGAATCAACTGCCTTCGACGGCGGGCCGGATGGATCCCACCACCGGGGGGGCGGAGCCGTGTTCGCTCGAGGCGATCTGCTCGGCGACCTCGCGGCGATGGACCTCGACCTCGCGGGGAAACTCGAAGGCGATCCGGACGCGGTCGCCCTTGATCTGCGCGATCCGAACCACGCCGAGCGGCGCGGCGGGATTGCCGATCACGACTTCTTCGCCTTCACGTCGCGTGATCACCAACATCGTTCAAACCTCCTCACGCGGTCAGCCGGCCTTGGCGGCCGCGACCCGAGACGGACCGTCCTCGGACCGGTTGCGGCATTCCTACCTGCACAAGACTAGCCCAATTCCCCGCAAAGGAAACCGCGGCACCCCGGAATCGACGAGGTCCGGCCCTCCGATCTCGCGCAGCCCGGCCGCTCTCGGCGCGTCTTCGGGCCCGTTTCAGGGGACTGCGATCACCCCGTGCACCCCCGGGACCTCGACGAGTGCCCGTTCGATGAACTGCTGGAGCGTGACCCCGGCCGAAGGGCATCCGACGCACGCGCCCAGGAAGCGGATCGCCACGATCCCGCCCGTCCGGATCCCCGCGAGCTCGATGTCGCCGCCGTCCGCCTGGACCGCGGGCCGGATCGACGCGATCACCGTCGCGACCGACTCGGGGTCGGGACCCGTCGGCGAGGGAGCGAGATCGGTCTTGGGGGTGGGGACGGACATGGGAAGGACTGGCGGGAGGGTAGCCCCGGAGCAGGCTCAGGTCGCGGCGTCGACGGTGCCCGGATCGTCCTCGTCCGGAGCGATCCGGGTGATGATCCTCGCCCCGACCGCATCGCCCCAGACGTTCACCGTGGTCCGGCACATGTCGAGGATCCGGTCGACGCCCCAGAGGATGCCGATCGCCGACATCGGCAGGGCGGCGTCGCTCCGCCCGGCGAGGCTGGTGTTCACCGCGGCGACCACGATCACCATCGTCACCAGCCCGGCCGATGGGATTCCGGCGGCACCGACCGCGGCGAGGGTCGCGGTGATGACGACCACGACCATCTCCGTGAGGCTCAGGTCGATCCCGTAGAGCTGGAAGAGGAAGACGACCGCGACGGCCTCGTACAAGGCCGTGCCATCCATGTTGACGGTCGCGCCGAGCGGAAGCACGAATCCCGAGGCCCGCTTCGAGCAGCCCGCCTCGCCCTGAGCGGTCTCGATGGTGACCGGCAGCGTCGCCGAACTCGAGTCGGTGCCGAAGGCGGTCAGGAGCGCCCGCTTCATTCGCCACATGAAGTCGAAGGGATTGACCCGCGCGAAGAACC
>JBMSXH010000045.1:0-10549 GCA_049425445.1 Phycisphaerales bacterium
CCAGCGCGATCACGAAAAGGACCCCGAGGAACAGCACGGCCGGAATGGCGAACAGAATCGCGGGGATCCGGCCCCATCGAGCCGACTGCGGTTCGCCCGTCGCGGTCCTGAAGCGTGCCGACCAAGCCTCGCCCTGCTGGCGGACGACGGTCAGACGTCGGACGAAGGTGGAGTTGGCGTCCATGGGAATCGGGCGTCTCGATCGCGAAGAGGATCCGTCGAGAATAGGACGCTCGCTGCGGGCGAGCGCGGGCTCGTCCCGTCTCGTCGAGCAGCCGCAGGTCTTGGGACGTTCTGGGTGAGGATCGTTGGCGACCCCTTCGCCAGAGCATGCGGGAGCGGATGTCGCGCCCGAACCACGAAGGAGCCCGCATCTCGGCCGCGATCGCGACCTCGGCGTCCCGGATGCCGCCTCGCTCCTCACCATTCGAACGATCGACCCGTCCCCGCTGCGCGATGGGAACACGGCGGCATCGCCTCGCCGTAGCATGCCCTCGGCGAGGCGTCGTCCTCGCATGAGCGGCAAGGAGGTTGATCGACGGATGGCTCGACGATCGCGCGCGGAGCAGGAGACCACGGCGTCCGAGGGGTCGACCGGCGCGGGTTCGGACACGGAGTCGTTCGTCCATCTCCACCTGCACACCGAGTACTCGCTGCTTGATGGCGGGAACCGGATCGGACGCCTCGTCGATCGGGTGAAGGAACTCGGGATGACCGCGGTCGCGATGACCGACCACGGGAATCTCTACGGGGCGGCGGAGTTCTATCTCAAGGCCAAGGAAGCCGGGATCAAGCCGATCCTCGGCATCGAGGCCTACGTGGCGCCCGATCGCGACGGCAAGCCCGGCGATCGGCGCGACCGCACGCCCACCGGAGTCGCGGACGGCGGGTTCCACCTCGTGCTCCTGGCCCAGGACATCCACGGCTGGCGCAACCTGCTCAAGCTGTCGAGCGACGCCTTCATCAACGGCTTCTACTACAAGCCGAGGATGGACAAGTCGACGTTGCGCGAGTTCAACCGGGGGCTGATCGCGATCAACGGACATCTCGGATCGTCGATCGCGCACCACCTCGTCCGCTTCGCCGACTCCGGCGACGATGCGCATTGGGACGCGGCGGTCGCCGAGGCCCGATGGCACGCGGAGAACTTCGGACTCGACGAGCACGGACAGCCGCGCTTCTACATCGAGCTGCAGCGGCACGTTCCCGAGCAGGAGCGGATCAATCCGCTGCTTCGCAAGCTCGCGGCGGAACTCTCGCTTCCGCTCGTGGTCGACAACGACGTGCACTTCCTCCGCCTCGAGGATCACGACGTCCACGACACGCTCTGCTGCATCTCGCTCGGCAAGTCGAAGGATGCCGCGGATCGGCTTCACTATCCCGAGGATCTCCATCTCAAGAGCCCGGCGGAGATGGCGGCGCTCTTCCCCGAGGACGTCGAGGCGGTGCGGAACACCGTCCGCATCGCGGATCGCTGCAACCTCGAACTCGACTTCTCGGCGAACCACGCGCCGATGGTCCGCGTGCTCCGGCACGGCGCGATGCCGAAGTTCGATCCGTCCGACGTCGAGGCGTGGTTCGCGAAGGCGTGTGCGACCGTCGAGGTGCAGCCGTTCCAGGCCGACGGGCGCCAGAGCGCGGCGGCGGCCGAGAAGGAGCTCGCGAAGCTTCGCGAAGAGAGCGATCGGGCGCTTCGCGACCTGTGCGAGGCGGGGCTCCAGTGGCGCTACGGCGCCGACGGCGGCGGCGAGGCGATCCGGGCGAGGCTCGAGCGGGAACTCGGCATCCTCGCGGCGAAGCTCATCACCCCGTACTTCCTCATCGTGTGGGACTTCGTCAACTGGGCGCGGCAGCAGGGGATTCCCGCGGTCGCGAGAGGCTCCGGCGTCGGAACGATGGTCGGCTACGTGCTCGGCCTCTCGAACGCCTGCCCGGAGCGATACGGGCTGCTGTTCGAGCGGTTCACCGATCCGGATCGCAGCGAGTACCCGGACATCGACATCGACATCTGCCAGGACGGCCGCGGCGCGGTCATCGACCACGTCCGCCGCAAGTACGGGCACGTCGCGCAGATCATCACCTTCGGAAGGCTCAAGGCGAAGGCGGCGATCAAGGATGTCGCGCGGGTCATGGGACTTTCGCCGGCCGACGGACAGCGGCTCGCCAACCTCGTGCCGCCGGAACTGCACATCACCGTCGAGGAGGCGCTCGAGAAGTCGTCCGATCTGCGCGAGGCCGCGGCGGATCCGGTCGTTCGCCGCATCGTCGACACCGCGCAGGCGCTCGAGGACCACGCCCGTCACGCCGGGATCCACGCGGCGGGCGTGGTGATCGCGACCCAGCCACTCGAGAACATCGTGCCGCTCTGCCGCGCTTCGGGCGGCGACTCGGATGCGGTGGTCACGCAGTGGGACGGCCCGACCTGCGAGAAGGTCGGCCTGCTCAAGATGGACTTCCTCGGGCTCCGCACGCTCTCGACGATCGAGATGGCGAAGCGGCTGGTTCGCGAAGGGCTTCCCGAGGAGGCGATCTGGCGGGCCGTCGGCAAGGAACCGCCGGCGGCGAAGGGCAAGGCCGCGCGAGCCGCGCATCCGCTCGACCTCGATCGCATCGACTTCGCCGATCAGAAGGTCCTCGACCTCTTCCGCCGCGGCGACACCGCCGGCATCTTCCAGTTCGAATCCGGCGGCATGCGGCGACTGCTGCTCGAGATGCAGCCCGACCGCATCGAGGACCTGATCGCCGCCAACGCGCTCTACCGCCCGGGTCCGATGGACCTGATCCCCGACTACAACGCCCGCAAGCACGGCAAGCAGGAGGTGCCGAAGGTGCATCCGATCGTCGACGAGCTCGTCGCGGAGACCTACGGGATCATGGTCTACCAGGAGCAGGTGATGCAGGTGCTGCATCGCCTCGGCGGAATCCCGCTCCGCGGCGCGTACACGATCATCAAGGCGATCAGCAAGAAGAAGGCGTCCGTCATCGATTCGGCGAGGGCGGACTTCACGCAAGGCGCCGCCGAGCGCGGCGTCGACGAGAAGGCCTCCAACGAGCTCTTCGACCTGATCCTCAGGTTCGCCGGCTACGGCTTCAACAAGAGCCACTCCTCCGGCTATGCGATCGTCGCCTATCAGACCGCCTACCTGAAGACCTACTTCCCCGCGCAGTACCTCGCGGCGGTGCTCTCCTTCGAGAGCCAGGCGAAGAAGGTCGAGGAGTGGTCGGTCTATCTCGAGGAGTGCCGCCGAGTCCCGTGGCCGGACCATGATCCGGCGAAGCCGCACCTCGGCGTCGAGGTGAAGCCGCCGGAGGTCAATCGTTCGGAGTCGGACTTCGCGGTGGTCTTCGAGGCGGACGAGGCCCGCACGAACACGAGCGGACACATCCGATTCGGATTGAGCGCGGTGAAGAACCTGCCGCAGGGTGCGATCCGCGAGATCCTCGCGGAGCGCGAGGCCCGAGGCGGGTTCTCCTCGCTCTTCGACTTCTGCGAGCGGATCGACCCGGCGAAGGTGACGTCGAAGACCGTCGAACTGCTGGTCAAGGCGGGCTGCTTCGATGCGGTCCATTCGCTCGACGATCGGTCGGCGATGGTGGCGACGATCCCCGACTGCATGGCGGCCTCGCGTCGTGCCGCGGAGGCCCGCCGCAGCGGACAGGACAGCCTCTTCGGAGGTGGTGGAGGCGAGGAGTCGATCGCGTTGCCGGAGGTTCCGCTCCGCAAGGCCGATCCGTGGAGCCGCGCGGAGAGCCTCTCCTTCGAGAAGGAGGCCCTGGGCTTCCACGTCTCGGGGCATCCGCTCGACGAGTGGAAACCCTGGCTCGCGGAGTTCTGCAACGCCCGCACGTGCGACGTGGCGGAGATGCCCGAAGGCGCGGCGGTCCTGCTTGGCGGCACGGTCGCGCAGTGCCGAGTGCTTCCCACCCGCAAGGGCGACCGCATGGCTCGGGTGCGGCTCGAGGACCAGACCGGCGTGACCGACGTGATCGCCTTCCCCGAGGTCTTCAGCCGCCACGCGGAACTGCTGTCGGGCGACCGGATCGTGATCGTGGTCGGCTTCATCGACCGCTCCCGTGGCGAGGTGCAGGTGCTCGCCGATCGCGTGCTGCCGATCGAAGAGGCGCCGATCCATCTCGCGACGCGTCTCGATCTGCTCCTCGATGCCGAGGCTGGCGACGGCCCAAGCCCCGATGCGACGCTGCGCATGCTGCACGGCATCCTGAAGCAGGCCTCCTCGAGCGTGGCGGCGTTGCGGGGGCGGCCGGTCGAGATCGGGCTGTCGATCGGGCTTGGGCGGGAGGTGGTGTCGCTCGCGCCGCGGGGCCTGCGGGTGGTCGCGGAGCCCGGCCTGCTGCGGAGGCTCGAGGAGATGCTCGGTCCCGGGCAGGTGCGGGTTCGCGGCGGGTTCCGCCCGCAGCGCTCGCGCCCGCGTCGAGGAGCGCCGATGCGCGGCGAAGAGCCCGCCTACGCGTGAGCCGCGTCACCTCGCTTGGGTGATCCGAGCCGCGATCCGCGCGCCATTCGCGCCGATCGGGGGCGAGTTCGGGTTCTCCGTTCGACCTTCTTCCTCGCCGCTCGTACAGTCCCCCTCACCGATGTGGCGCTCGGCCGGCGACGGATCGCCGCTCGTTCGGACCGCACGACGGTCCTCAGGTCGCATCGCCTCGAACTCTCCATGCAAGAAACATTGATCGCTCCTCCCGCCGCGCCGATCGACGCGGTCGTCGAGGGATCCACGGATCCCTCGCCCCGCTGGACCTTCGTTCGTGGCGGCGTGCAGTGGCCCACCGCCCTCGGCATCCTGCTGCTGCACCTCGGCGCCTTGGCGGCCTTCGTCCCGGGCACGTTTTCCTGGGGGGCGGCCGCGACGCTCCCGCTTCTGTGGTGGATCACGGGCGGCCTCGGCATCTGCCTGGGCTACCACCGGCTGCTCACCCACCGAAGCTTCAAGACCTCGAGGTTTCTCGAGCACGTCTTCGCGACGCTCGGCGCGCTCTGCTGGCAGGGCGGGCCGCTGCACTGGGTCGGCACCCACCGGCTGCACCACGCCGAGTCCGACTCCGAGCTCGATCCGCACTCGCCGCAGCACGGCTTCACCTGGTCGCACATCCTGTGGTGCTTCCACCAACGGCCCGATGGCCGCGATCCGTTCGAGGTGACCAAGGATCTCGCTCGCGATCCGTACCTGGTCTGGCTCGATCGGTGGTTCCTGCTTCCGCAGGTGGGGCTGGCGGCCGTGCTCTACGGCATCGGCTACTGGGCGACCGGCACCGGGATGGGAGCGCTCGGGTACGTGATCTGGGGCGTCTGCGTGCGGACGATCTTCTGCTACCACGCGACGTGGTTCGTGAACTCGGCGGCGCACACCTGGGGCTACCGGAACTTCCGCACCACCGACGGAAGCCGCAACACGTGGTGGGTGGCGCTGCTGTCCTTCGGCGAAGGTTGGCACAACAACCACCACGCGCAGCAGCGGTCCGCCGCCCACGGCATGCGATGGTGGGAGGTCGATCCGACGTGGTGGACGATCCGGGCGCTGGAGCGGATGAGGCTCGTGCACTCGGTGGTGCGGCCGAAGCTCGACAAGCTCGACCCGCATCGCTGAGGCGAGGCGGAGCCGGCCGCGCTCAGGGACAGAGTCGCTGCACGGCGAATCCTCCGCCGGGCTGCGCGGTGTAGACGACGCGGTCGTGCAGCCGGTAGGGATTGCCGAACCAGAACTCGATGCGATCGAGCGCGACGCGGTAGCCGCCCCAGTGCGGCGGTCGCGGCACCGGGCCGTCGCCGAAGCGATCGATCATCGACTGCTGCATCGCTTCGAGCGAGGTGCGGTCGGCGACCGGCCGCGACTGGCTGCTGGCCCACGCGTTGATCCGGCTCTCGCGGGGCCGCTGCGCGAAGTAGGCGTCGGATTCCTCGTCGCTGGTGTGGAGCACCCGGCCTTCGATGCGGATCTGACGGTCGAGCGGATCCCAGTGGAAGAGCAGGGCCGCCCGCGGATGCGCCGCGAGCGCGACGCCCTTTCGGCTCTCGCGGTTCGAGAAGAAGACGGCGCCTCGTTCGTCGAAGCCGCGCAGCAGCACGATCCGCGCCGACGGGTGGCCGTCGGGATCGATGGTCGCGAGCGTCATCGCATTGGGGTTGGGAAGGCCGGTCGACTCGGCATCCTTGAACCAGAGGCGAGCCGCGGCGATCGGATCGGCGGGCGGATGGTCGAAGTCGAAGTTGGGATGCAAGTTGGGATGCATGGGCAGGCGTTCGCGAGCGCGTGGGAAGGCGGGAGCGTAGGAAGTGGGCGGTGCAAGTGGACGACCGACGGTCCGTCGGTGCACTCACCCGACGCCGTCGATCCAATCCCCCATGTCGAATCGCTCGAGCTCGGCCGGGTCGACTTCATCGAGCGAGCGGACATCCTCAAGGGGCCGTCGTCGAGGCCGTGGCGATTCGGATGACGTCGAGTCCTCGGGCTTCGATGGCGACGGCGAACTCGAAGCCGGTCCCCGCTGGTCTCGGTCGCGCTGGGGCGGCCCGGGGTTGCCGGGGGACGGGTTCTCGCCCGCTGGCCGCGAACGAGTCGTGGATTCTCCAGACTCCGCCGGAGGCGGTTCGACCTGCTCCGTCGCTTCGGTCGGCAGGCTGAGATCCGACTCGGTCACGCCGAAGGCCGCGATCCATGCCGCGGTGCTGGAGTGGAGGGACGGAGTGGGTCGCGGAACGGAGCCGCCGACCACGGTCGGCCGAGTCGGGACGGCGGGCGGCCCCGAGCCACCGGCGTCCCGACCCAATTGGGCCAGAAACGCCTCCGAACTCAGGATCCGACAACGCCGCTTGGCTGCCGCACGCTGGATTCCCCGGTCGGAGGTCACCACCAGGATCGACCTCGGCACCGAACTCTTTCGGACGAGTTCCACGATCACCTCGTCGGCGGTTCGGCCAGGACCGGATGCGACGATCCGGGCCGCTCCCGAGCCCGATCCGCCTCCTCGGGGACCGTCCATCACGATGAGCGCCTCGACTCGCCGGTAGCGGCTGCGGGCGATCAGTTCCGCCAGTTCCCGCTCGCCGATCCCCGCGACCTCGGCCGGCAGGACCCCCTCCACGTGGAGGACGTTGCAGCCATCGACGAGGATCAGGGACGGGGGTGCGGCGGACATGGTCGGGGTCGGGTGGCGCGTCAGAGGCTGGGGGGAGGGGTTCGGGGAGGGGCTCCAGGCAGAAGGCCGGGCGGTCCCGATCCGTCGGACGTTCCGGTCCGATCGGATCATGATCTTGCCAAGAGGCCTCGCTCTCGTTGTAATGCCCGATTCCCCCGATCCCAAGGCCAGTCGAGGTCTCGGGCGGCATGTTCGCGAACCATCAGGGCAGTTTCATGGCGATTCGGATCAAGGCGCGAGGCGGCGAGACGGCGGAGCAGATGCTTCGTCGCTTCAAGAAGTTGTGCGAGAAGGAAGGCCTCACCAAGGACATCAAGAAGCGGCAGTACTACGAGAAGCCCTCGGAGCGTCGCCGCCGCGACCTTCGTCGACGCGTCGTCCGGGTGGCCCGCGAGGGCATGCCCCCGATGGCCCGCTGACCGTCACCAACACCACCACCGTCGCCTCGCGCGGACGGCGATCCTGCCCCGGCGTTCCGGGTCGGTTGGAGCGTCCGCTGCGGGAGTCGAGGCGATTCGGTCGATCACTCCCGCCTTCAACAGCGTTTCGCACCGTGATCCCGGATGGTCCGGGCACGGAATCCCTGCTTCAAGAGCATGAGCCCCATGCCCACCCTCACGACCCTCGCTCTTCAGGCCGCCGACGCGGCGACTCCGGCCATCTCGATTCCCGGCGCCTGGTACCTCGCCCCGATCGGAGGCGTGGTCGCCCTGGTGATGGCCTTCGTCTTCTACCGCTCGGTCGTCTCGCACTCCGAGGGTGACGACAACATGGTGCGGATCGCCCAGGCGGTTCGCGAAGGCGCGTACGCCTACCTGCGAGCGCAGTGGAAGGTCGTCTCGATCGTCTTCGTGCTGCTCGTGATCGCCCTCGTCGTGATGGGCTTCGCGGGTCTGCAGGAGAAGGTCGCCGCGATCGGAGTGCCGATCGCCGGCCTGCTTTCGGGCCTTTGCGGCTTCTTCGGCATGAAGACCGCGACCAACGCCTCGGCGCGCACCGCCGCGGCGGCGAAGAACTCCCTGAACGACGGCCTCAAGGTCGCGTTCCGCGCGGGCGGCGTGATGGGCCTGTGCGTGACCGGCTTCGCGCTGCTCGACATCTCGGCCTGGTTCTATCTGCTGACCCAGGTCCTCGGATACGCGGACCTCGTCGCGGTGACGACCGCCACCCTCAGCTTCGCGATGGGCGCGAGTCTTCAGGCGCTCTTCAGCCGCGTGGGCGGCGGCATCTACACCAAGGCCGCCGACGTCGGCGCCGACCTCGTCGGCAAGGTCGAGGCGGGCATTCCCGAGGACGACGCCCGCAATCCCGCGACGATCGCGGACAACGTGGGCGACAACGTCGGCGACGTCGCGGGCATGGGCGCCGACCTCTACGAGAGCTACTACGGATCGATCCTCGCGGCGATGGCCCTCGCGGCGGCCGCGGCGTTCCGCCTCACCACGCTCGGCGATGCGTTCGAGGGCTTCAACGCGGATCACGCGATCAAGCTCGTCTCGCTTCCGGCCGCGCTCGCGGGCCTGGGCATCCTGACCTCGGTGATCTCGATCTTCCTCGTCCGCACCCGTGAGGGCGCGACGATGGGCGAACTGCTGAAGAGCCTGCACCTGGGCGTGTGGGCGTCGAGCGCGATGATCATGGTCGGCTCGTTCTTCCTCTTCCGCTTCCTCGTCGGCGACGTTCCCGGAGTGAGCCACTGGGGACTCTGGACGGCGATCGTGGCGGGTCTGATCGCGGGCCTCGTGATCGCGTGGGGCACCGAGCGCTACACCTCCTACGAGCACGCCCCGACCCGTCGCATCAGCGAGCAGGCCCAGACCGGCCCGGCGACGGTGATCATCTCCGGCATCGCCGAGGGCATGGTCAGCACGTGGATCCCGATGCTGACGACGGTCGCGGCGATCCTCGTCGCGTTCATCGCGGCGGGCGGCAACGACGTGTTCCTGCTCGGCGTCTTCGGCGTCGCCATCGCGGCGGTCGGCATGCTCTCGACCCTCGCGATCACCCTTGCGACCGACGCCTACGGACCGATCGCCGACAACGCCGGCGGCAACGCCGAGATGACCCACCAGCCCAAGTTCGTCCGCGAGCGGACCGACATGCTCGACTCGCTCGGCAACACCACCGCGGCGACCGGCAAGGGCTTCGCGATCGGCTCGGCGGCCCTCACGGCGCTGGCCCTGCTCGCGGCCTACGTGATCACGGTGCAGGCGTATCTCGCGGGCATCCAGCCGAACATCTCGATCGGCGGCGAGACCGTGGAGACCGCGAAGGCCTCGCTGCCGCAGCTTCTCGCCTACTTCGACGTGACGCTCCTCAATCCGCAGGTCCTCTGCGGCCTCTTCGTGGGCGTCATGCTCGTCTTCGTCTTCTGCGCCATGACCATGAACGCCGTCGGCCGCGCCGCCTACGCGATGATGATGGAGTGCCGCCGGCAGTTCGGCATCATGAAGTCCGCCTTCAAGAAGGCCGGCATGAGCGACGCCGACATCGCCGACCCGAACAAGTGGCCGTTCGAGGTGACCTCCGACGGCAAGCAGTACCCCGACTACGCCAACTGCGTCGCGATCTCGACCTCGGGCGCCCTCAAGGAGATGGTGGTTCCGTCGATCATGGCGGTCCTCGTCCCCATCGTGGTGGGCCTGATCCTCGGCGTCGCGGGCGTGATGGGCATGCTCGCGGGAGCGCTCGTCTCGGGCTTCGCGGTCGCGATCTTCATGGCGAACGCCGGTGGTGCGTGGGACAACGCGAAGAAGTGGATCGAGACCGGGCAGTTCGGCGGCAAGGGCTCCGACAGCCACAAGGCCGCGGTCGTCGGCGACACCGTCGGCGATCCCTTCAAGGACACCTCCGGCCCGGCGCTCAACATCCTCATCAAGCTCGTCAGCGTGGTGTCGGTGGTGTTCGCGGGCCTCGTCGTCCAGTACCACCCGCTCTTCGCCGCGTGGCTGAACCTCAAGTGATCGAAGGACGCCGATGAGCCGGTCGACGAGCTCGACCGATCCAGAGAAGGTCCGAGCGTTCGCGATCGAGGCGGCGAGGCTGCTGCACGACCGGAAGCTCGAGGACGTGCTCGTGCTCGACGTGCGTGGCTTGAGCAACGTCTGCGAGTACGTGGTCCTCGCCTCGGGCACGAGCGGCCGACAGATGAAGTCGGTCGCGAGCGAGGTCGAGAAGCTCGGCAAGGAGTTGGGGTTCCCGCCCTTCCGCGAGAGCCGCGATCCCTCGATCAGCTGGGTGGTCGCCGACTTCGTCGACGTGGTGGTGCATCTCTTCGAGCCGCAGCAGCGGGGCTACTACGACATCGAGACCCTCTGGCAGGGGGCGCCAAGGGTCGCTTGGCGGCGTGCCGCTTCCGAGGCTTCCTAGGCCGTCGGGGCGGGAGCCGTCACGG
>JBMSXH010000046.1:0-10506 GCA_049425445.1 Phycisphaerales bacterium
CCCCCCCCCCCAGACAGGTGGGGGTGGTGGCTTCAAGGGAATCGTCTCGAGGCGATGAGACCAAGGGACAGAGCTCTCTGAGTTCGGATTGAGTCCGCCGCGCCCCTACGATTCATCGTCATCCCGAGGAACCCTGCCATGCCCCACTTCCTTCGCCCCACGCTCGTCGCCGCTTCGCTTGCCACGATCGCGATGTCTTCGTGCACCGCGCCCGCACGCACCGCCTCGGCGCCGTCTGGCAGCGAACCGACCGCCGCCACGACCTCACCGCATCAGCCGATCGACATGGCGGACGTCATGAAGGCGAAGCTCGTCTTCACCGAGTCGATCGTGAACGGCCTTGCGCGAGGCGATCTCGCCCAGGTCGCCGCGAGCGCCGAGGCGATGCGCGAACTGAGCGAGCGGGCCTCGTGGCGGGTGCAGGACACCGTGACCTACATCGCCCTGAGCGAGGTCTTTCGATCGCAGCTGGCCACGCTCGCCGCAGACGCCCGCGAGGGCCGCCGAAGCGATCTCGTCAACGACTACATCGCGGTGACGAACACCTGCCTCGCCTGCCACAGCTATCTCTCCCGGGAGCGGCAGGAGCAGGACATGCCGGGGCGGATCTCGTGGCACACCGCGGGGAGCACCGCGATCGCCGCACGCTGACGATCGCCTCGCGAGGGCCCGACGCCGGCGGCGACCGCTTCGCGGACTCGGACCGCGGGTAGCGCCCGGCCAGGCGCTGGCGGGTCTCACGGTGCGGCGGCCGTGCACTGTCGGCTCGCGTCGGTTCGTGACTGCCGAACGCCAACGCATTCGAACTCGATTCGAACGACGCGTCGCGCGATCTCTCGGAGTTTCGGCAGCGTTTCGCGAGAAGCCTCCGGGCGTTCGTAGGTTGTCCTCCGGTCCGCGAAGACTCGGCGGGGCGTGCGGGATGGTCCCGCCGCTCCGCCGGTCGCGGTCCCCGGGAGCCATCGCCATGAACGTTCGTCCGCGTGCGCACGAAGCCGAGTCCCCGCTCTGCGACACCATCGCCACGTCTCGATCGCCTCGCGATCCCGCCGGCAACATCCCAGCGCGGCTGCTCTCGGCCACGGCGCTCTTCGGCATCATGCACGTCGCCGCCGCGGATCCGCCACCGTGCCCGCCGTTCGTCGAGATTCCATGCGTCGATCCGGCTGGTGGCGATGGAGATGCAGGCACGCCGCCGATCGAACTCTGCACGCCTGGGCCAGGAGCCTGGACGCGATCGCCGATCGAACGGCAGATCACGCCCACCGAGCCTCATGATCGCCGCGAGGAGTTCTCGATGGGCTGGACGCGATGGACCCGCCACGAGATGGCGAACGGATCGCCTTCGCATGCGAGCGTGAGCCTCTCGCTCTCGGGGCAGTCGATCTTCCAGGGGATCGGCAGTCAGGCCGCCGCGATCGCGGCGTCGTTCCAATCGCGCATCCGCGAGTACTGGGAGGGACCCGGCCCGGCGGCGCCCCGGCTGCTGGCACTCGAGGCGACGGGCTTCGCCGGCATGAGCATCGCGGTCTCCTGCGCCGCGAGCTCCGGATGCTCCGCGACCGCGAGCGCCACCGCGGCGGGCGGATGCAGTTCGGTCGGCAGCGCGTCCGCGATCCTCGAACCCCGATCGATCGACGCGACGGCGATCTTCAACACCGAGTCCTCGCGACTTCAGTTCGAGGGCAACGTGGGCGCCATGATCGACGACTCCGGCCCCACCATGTCGGGCGAGGTCTCGCGCGACTCGACCTGGTCCACGCAGGGGGTGGGTTCGGCGAGCGGCGGTGCGTCGTACGTGGTGCGACCGGAACGCACCTATTGCGCCTTCACCAACCGCCCCTGCGTGCGACGCGCCTTCGGCACCACCAGCGTCGCGCTCGCGGGCACCGTCGATGCCGGCTCCACGGCCAGTGCGGCCAGCGCGGTGGTGGGCTTCGACGTCCACTGATCGCCCCCTCGAGGGCGACGCCTTCGGTCTTCTCTCCCTCGGGGCCCGGTCGCGGTCTCGCCTCCGCGACCGGGCTCTTCCAACGCGCCTTCAACGCGAACACGCGCATGCCGACACGCCAGACGAACACGATGCCCCGTCGTTCATCCGATGCCGCGCTCGCCCTCGCCGTCCTGCTTGCGACGGCCAGCCACTCCTCGGCCGGACGCCCGCACGACTCCGAGGCCCGCCGACTCGTGCAGGTTGCGGTCGAACGCCAGCTCGAATCGCTCGAGCGCGCGATCTTCGATCACGAGTCCGCCGCGCCGCGGGCGACCCTGCTTCGACGCCGGTTCACGGTCGAGACCTTCCTGCTCGCGGGCCTCGTGCCCCAGGCGATCGCCTTCCACGAACAGCCGGATCTCGCCCCGCTCTGGCGATTCGACTTCCGCGACCTGCCGCGACGGCTCGAGTCCGACGGCCCGTGGCGTGGCCGATCCACGCTGCTCGGATCCTCGCACGCCGACGCGATCGCGGGCTCGTTCACGATCGAGCAACTCGAGCCGGTCGCAGGCGACGATGCGGTCGCGATCGGCGGGCGGTTCCTCGCGACACCGGATTCCGTCACGCTCGTCGCCACCTGGTGCGAGCCATGCCTGCACGAGACGAGCGTCGACTTCCCGATCCTCCCGCACTCGTTCCTGCTTGCGTGGAACGCGAGTGGCCGGGAGGTCGCCACCCTGCTCCCGGCGGCCGCCTCGCATCGAGAGGCGCTTGTCGAGGCCGCACCCCGGCTCGATCAGCCGGAGGATCTCTACGACCTCTTCGACGGCCTCCGCCCGCTCGCGTGGGTCCGCAAGGCGAGCGACTTCGCCGAGGCGATCGACCGCTCCGGCCGAGACGCACGCGAGCCTCGGGGCAGCACGATCCACCGGTCGCTCGACGCGAACGGCGGCGAGTTGCAGCGGGTCGAGGTCGAGACCCGCGCCGGGGAAGTGGTGGTCACGATCCACCAACCGCCGGTCCCCTGCCGATGGCGAAGCGGGCTTCGCTACGAGCTCCACGGCGACGTCGGAGGGTCACCCACCACGGTGCGATCCGTGGTGCCCGAAGGCGAGATCGACTCGCTCGAGTCCCCGATCGTCGCGGTCCTTCGGATCGGTGCGGGTTCGATCGCCGGATCGATCGTCCGCGGCGGCCGCTCCCTCGCGAGACTCCGCTGGACCGGGGTCGACGCCTGCACCAGCAGCGAGGCGAAGCGCATGCGCGATCGGATGCGCGCCCCATTCGAGTCGGCGCTCGCGAGCCCGATCGCCGGGGACCCCCACGCACCCGGCGGCGCGGCGGATGCGGCCATCGAACACTGGCTGCGCCGGCTCGATCGCCTCGATCCGATCGGCGGCGACTGGCGGGATCTGCGCCGCCGACTCGCCGACGCGATCCGAGCAGGCGATCGAGAGGCGATCGACCGGTGCATCGATCGGCACCGGCGGATGGTCGCCGAACTCGCCCTCGATCCATCGACCACCTGGCGGGCGTGCGAGCAGGTCGCGGAACAACTCGCGGAGATCGCCGATCACGACCGGCTCGCCCGATGGATGGCGGGACCGTGGACGCGTGCCGCATCGGCACTCTCCGCAGAGTCGGTCGCGGGACTGCTTCGCGATCGAATCGCGATGGGGCGATTCGGTGCCGCAGCATGGCTGGCAGTGGCCCTTGCAGATCGGCCGGACGCGACCGCGGCCGATCGACGCTGGGCGGCGCACATCCTGCCGTCCCTTCGCGCCATCATGCTTGCCCGCGCAGACGAACACGAAGCGGCGTCCCGCGCGGTTCGTCCGCCCTGGTGGGAGCCGCCCGGCCGGGACGCGCTCGCCGCCGCGATCGCCGACCACCTCGACCTCCGTTTCACAGGCGCTCGTTCCGGCGCGCGACCGTTCGTGGATGCACGAACCTGGGGCTCCGGCACCTCGACGGCATCCCCTTCGGACCAACGACCATGACTCGTCCCACGAGATCCATCCGATCCGCTCGACCGAGCCGACCGAGCGGCCCGTTCTGGCCCTTGCCCGTCGCCGGGACGCTCTTCTTCGGGGCGATCGACCTCTCTCTGGCAGAAGGCGCCGATCCACCGAGACCGAATCTCGAACGTTCGCCTGCGAGCCGATCGACGTCCGCCCCTGAAGCCGCCACGCACAACGCCGCGCGCGGAGACGTGCACACAGACGCGCACGGCGATATCGCCCTCTCCATGCGGCACGCCCTCGAAGAGTGGCTGCGCTGGAACCGCGTGCCCGAGGTGGTGGCCGTGCATCTTGGCGACGTGCTTGAAGGCGAGGTGAACCTCCGAGCCCACGACCAGCATCGGCCTCGTGCCGCCGCCGATCTGTCGGCGTGGCTCCAGTCGTCGGCGTGGCGTGTCCCCTCGATCACCGGGGCCCCGATCGACTCGCCGAAGGTCGCCGTCGCGGCCTCCGTGCTGCGCGATGCGGTGGTTCGATGGGCGGCGACCCCCGACCCGTCGCCCGCGGACCGCTTGACGATGCTCGCCGAGGAGCAGGCGATGCTCGAGTCGACGCTGGCTTCCGCGCAGCGATTCGCCGCACGCCACGGTCTCGACGAGGTCTCGATCGACCGCCTGCGTCGCCGGATCGCGAGCCTTGCCGATCAGCGCCGCGGACAACGAGGCAATCCGTTCTTCCCCGAGTGGCGGCGCCCGCGGACCGTCGAGCCCATGGCGCTCGCGGAGCGCCTCGCGCGATCTCTCGATGGAAACGCCCTGCTCGAGGCGCTCGGAGATCGGGCGGCGATCGAACTTCGGCTGCTCGAGGGCGATCCGCGCACCGCACGATTCCGGCGGCTCCTCGTCGATGCCCAGATCGATGCCGCGGCCAATCGCCTCGACGAGATCGTCGGGCTGACGCTCGACGAGACCGCGCCCGAGGAGGACCGCGACGGTGCCGATTCCTGGCGTGGGATCGCCGGCGGCGCCAATGAGGCTCCGGCGGCCGATCGTCCCGCGCGGACCGTCGAGCCCGATGAACGCGACCCGCGGACCTTCGACTCGATCGTCGAGGAACTGCTTGCCGCGCCGCCTTCGTTGGATGGTCCGCGGCCGTGACGAGCCGTCCGCCCCGTGCCGATCAGCCTGCCGGCATCGCCGCGATCCAGGCGCGGATCGCCTCGATCTGCTCGGGCGCAAGGCCGTCGCCCTTGGGCGGCATCGCCTCGTCGTCGTCGCGCGGCAGGAGCACGCGGCGAAGCAGTTCGCTCGATTCCGGATCACCCGCGACCACCATCGCGTCCTCGCCCTCGCCTTCGAGCGCTGCCGCGAGCGAGTCGAGCCGCAGCCCGGCCTTCGCCTTGTCGGGTCCGTGGCACTCGACGCAGCGGGCGTCGAAGACCGGCAGCACATGGCTCGCGAAGAAGGTGCCTGGATCGCGCGAAGCCAGCACCGCGAGCGAGGCCTGCCCATCGAGCGCGACCTCGGCCTGCGACGCCGCGGGGTCGATCGGCCCGTCGCCGGAAGACGCCGCTCCGTCGCGGGCCGCATCGCCGGCGGCGGCCGGCGTGGACGGATCGGCGGTCGCGCTGCTCGCATCGCCGCTCGGCTTCGGCTCGGGCTTCGCGTCGTCGTCCGAGTCAGGCCACGCCTTCATGAGGTAGCCGTCCCCGTAGACGAGTTCGCCGCCGAGATGTCCGGTGAAGCCGACGAGCACCGCCGCGACGATGAGTCCGTATCGGTAGATCGCGAACGTCCTGCTCGGCGGCAGTTCCTCGAGTTCGAGCTGGTCGGCCGGCTCGCGCCGGATCGCGGCCAGGATCGCCGTGGCCGCCAGCACGACCGAGAGCCCCGCGACCGACACGCCCAGCCAGCGGTGCAGGAAGAGATCGGTGGTGGCTTCGGCGCTCTCGTGCTCGGCGTTGAGCCAACCGGAGGCGGCGGAGAGCACGCCGAAGACCGCGGCGAAGATCACCGCGGTCAGGCCGAAGGAGGTCGGACGGCGCGCCTTCGAGGAAAGCAGCCGAACCGACTCGATCAGCGCCGCGACGATCAGGAGCGCGATCGGGAAGTGGATGACGATCGGATGGAAGCGGCCGAAGAACTTTCCAAAGCCGGCGTCGGCGAGAAGCAGCGGCGTGGCCTCGAAGGAGTCGATCGCCGCGGGGAAGGTGCCGTGCGCGAACGGTCCGGTGATCGCGAAGAGCGGGTCCATGGGCAAAGGGTACCGGGACCCGCAGGGCGCGCCCCTCGCCCCGTACACTCCGTCCATGCCCCTTCGATTCCGGCAGCGCATCCTCGATCACCTGCGGCACGACCGCTACTTCCCGTCCGCCTCGAACGTGATCGCGGACCAGCTTCGGGTGCCCCCGGAGGTGAAGGACGCCTTCCATGAGGCGATCGACGCGCTCGTCCGCGAGGGCGCGATCGAGGAGGGCTCCGATCGCAAGTTGCGGCTTCCGAGCCTGCCCGACGAGATCGAGGGGCGCATCCGCGTCACATCGCGGGGCTTCGGCTTCGTGATTCCGGACCAGCCCTATCGAGAAGGCGATCTCTTCATCCCCGCCGAGGCGGTCGGCGACGCGATCAGCGGCGACCGGGTGCGGGCCCGCGTCTACCGCCGCAACCGTCAGCGCGATCGCGGGCGCGGCGCCGGTCGCGACGACTCGAAGAACTTCTACGGCCGCGTCGAGGAGGTGCTCGCCCGAGGTCGCACCCGCTTCAGCGGCACGCTGCACAAGGACGGGCCGCAGTGGCTCGCGATCCCGGACGGCAAGGTGCTGCACGATCCGGTGGTGATCCGCGATCCCGGGGCGAAGAACGCCAAGCATGGCGACAAGATCGTCTTCGAGCTCCTGCACCACCCGGGCGACGGGATGCTCGGCGAAGGCGTCATCACCGAAGTGCTCGGCGAGGCGGGACGGCTCGACGTCGAGACCGCCGCCGTGATCGCGGGCCACGGGCTGCCGGGTCCCTTCCCCGACCCGGTGCTCGACGAGGCCCGCGCCGTCTCCGCCGACTTCGAGCGCCATGCCGAAGGCCCGTGGAGCGACCGCGAGGATCTCACCGGGCTCCTGACCCTCACCATCGATCCGCCCGATGCGCGGGACTTCGACGACGCCATCAGCGTGGAGCGTCTCGAGGGCGGTGCTGCGCGGTGGCGGCTCGGCGTGCACATCGCCGACGTCGCGGCGTTCGTGGCGATGGACGGATCGCTCGACAGCGAGGCGCAGTCCCGCGGCAACAGCGCCTACCTCCCCCGCCACGTGATCCCGATGCTGCCGGAGATCCTCTCCAACGGCGTCTGCTCGCTGCAGGAGGGCGTCAACCGCTTCACGAAGACCGCCTTCATCGAACTCGACGATCGCGGCCGAGTGCTCGGCACGCGGCTCTGCCGCAGCGTGATCCGCTCGCGCAAGCGATTCACCTATCTCGAGGCGCAGGCGGTGATCGACGGCGATCTCTCGATCGCCCGCAAGCATGCGAAGACCGAGCCGCAGTACCCCGACGAGGTGGTCTCGGTGCTTCGCGACGCGGATCGACTCGCGAAGATCCTCCGCGAGCGCCGCATGCGGTCGGGGCAGCGCGTGCTGCAGCTTCCGGAGTTAGAGCTCGTCTTCGACGAGGAGGGCAAGGTCGTCGACGCCGAGCCGGAGGACGACGCCTTCACCCACACCCTGATCGAGATGTTCATGGTCGAGGCGAACGAGGCGGTCGCGCGGACCTTCGCCGATCTCGGCATCGCCCTGCTTCGGCGCATCCATCCCGATCCGGGCTTCGCCGACATCGAGGAGCTTCGGACCTTCGCGCGGATCGCGGGCTTCGCGATGCCCGACGAACCGGAGCGCCGCGACCTGCAGACGCTGCTCGAATCGACCCGCGAGCATCCCGCGGCGCGGGCGGTGCATCTCGCAGTGCTCAAGACGATGTCGAAGGCGACCTACGCGCCGGCGATGATCGGCCACTACGCCCTCGCGAGCGAGCACTACGCGCACTTCACGAGCCCCATTCGCCGCTATCCCGACCTCACCGTGCATCGGGCGTGCGACGCCTACCTCGATCTCACCGAGAACGGCGCGAAGGTGCCGGGCGGCCGCGGACAGGCGAAGCTTCGCGGCGATCTCGCCCAGGACGAGCGCACCCTCGGCGAGCAGCAGCTCTTCGAGCTCGGCAACCACTGCAGCGGCACCGAGGTGAACGCCGAGGAGGCCGAGCGGAGCCTCCGCACCTTCCTCGTGATGAAGTTCCTCGAGGAGCACCACCTCGGCGCCGACCTCCCCGCCGCGGTCACCGGCGTGATGCCTTCCGGCAACGTCTTCGTGAGCCTCGACCGCTTCCTCGTCGAGGGCATGGTGAAGCCGCAGGACCTGCCCGGCAGCGGGCGCTCCAGTTCGCAGTGGAGCTACCACCCCGCCACCATGCGCCTGATCGCCCCGCGCAGCGGCGCGTCGATCGGCCTCGGCGACGCGGTGACGGCGAGAATCCTCAGGGTCGATCCCGCCTCGCGCACCATGGACCTCGCGATCGTCGAGGTGCGCAGCGAGGCGCCCCGTCTCGGCGATGCCCCACTTCGCGACCTGCGTCAAGGCAAGCGCGGCGGGCGCGACGAGCGCGGCCTGCGCAAGCCCGGCACGTTCGGCGGGCGCAAGACGAAGCTGAAGCCTCAGGGCAAGGGCAAGTTCAAGAAGGGCAAGCGGCGGTAGCGCCAGCGTTCCCCGGAAACGCGATCGACGAAGGCTCGCCGGTCACGCCCGCGCGTGCGTCGATGCCGCAGGCGTTGCGCTTCCGCGACGCTTCAGGCGCCGCTGCCGATGATCGCGTCGACCTCGATCTCGATCCTCATGCGGGGATCGGAGAGGCGGGCCTCGAACATCGTCGCCGCGGGGCGGATCTCGCCGAACGCACCGCGAAGGACCGGCCAGGTCGCGGGGAAGTCCGCCGCGTCGGGAAGCATGTAGCGGACCCGCACCACGTCGCGAAGGGTCGCGTCCGCCTCCGCAAGCGCCCTCTCGATGTTCCGCAGGCACTGCTCGGTCTGCTCGACGATCCCCTCGGCGATGGTCATGGTCGTGTAGTCGAAGCCGGTGGTGCCGGCGACGAACACGCGGTCGCCCACCACCACGGCACGGGAGTAGCCGACCTCGCGTTCGAAGTCGGAACCGGAGTTGACGAGTTGTCGTGGCATGCGGCGAGGGTAGCGACGCGACGGAGGAGGGGTCGCAGGCAAACCCCGCGAGCGACGACGGAGCGGACGCGGGAGGGGCGATGCCGGCGCCGTCAGAACCCGAAGATCCACTCCCGCAGGCGGCGGCGAGCCTCGTTGTGGTTCGGGAGCGACGTTGGGACCCACACCCAGCCGAGGCGACCCGCCAGCACCCAGGCGGCAAGGCATGCGACGATCCCAAGCCAGGTCAAGGACGTCTCGATCGGGGTGGTGCCGAGCAGAGTCGTCGTGCGCTCGCGTTCGCCGAGGCGTACCGTGATTGATGTGCGGAGCCACGAGAACTGCAGCGAGAGCCACCGCGAGGTGGTCATGAGATCGCCGAGCGATTCGCCCGAATCCCAGTCGGAGGCCGGCCCCCCAAGCCACGCGACGATCCGGAACGCCAGCACCACGGCCGCGAACCCCAGGCAAACCCAGACGCCCGCGGCGGCGATGGCGTCGGAGCGCCAACCTTCGAGGCACAGCCACAGCAGGCCCGCGGCGCCGGCGGCGAAGAGCAGGAAGGAGGCCAGACGATCCACGTCTGACGGTCGCTGCGGTGACGGCCGGTCACCGCGCCGAACCCGTGCGCGCCGTCGTGCCGAATCCGTTCGCCGGGGGCCATCCGCTCGAGAGACACCGTCGCCCATGCAAGCCTCGTGGGTTCCAGCAGCCCCGGCGAAGGGCGCTTGCGGCGGCCGCGGGAAGTGAGGCTGCAGGCTACCGGAAGCACTCCCGCAGGAAGTCGCCGAGCGCCTCCCACGATCGAGCGTCTGCCTTGGGCTCGTAGACGATCCCGCGCTCGTGGTCGGCGGCCTGCGGATTCGTGAAGGCGTGCTTGGCGTGGCCGTAGGCGTGCAGTTGCCAATCGGCCTTCGCGTCGGTCATCTCCTTCGCGAAGCCGAGCACCGAGTCGGGCGTCGCCATCGGATCGTCCCAGCCATGGCAGGCGAGCACCTTCGCCGTGATCGCGGACTGCTCGCCGAGCCCCGGCGGCATGAAGAGGCCGTGGAAGCTCACCGCACCGACGACGCCCGCGGCATTCGCGCGGGCGATGTCGAGCGCGCACAGCCCGCCGAAGCAGTAGCCCATGGCGACCACCTTCGCGGAGTCCGCCTCCGGCAGCGCTCGCGCGGCCTCGACCGACGCAACGAGCCGCTTGCGCAGTTCGCCGCGATCCTCGACGAGCGGCGTCATGAGGGCGCCGCACTCCTCCGGCGTGCTGCCGCGCCGCGGCGTGCCCGAGGCATCGAGGCCGTACACGTCCGCCGCGAAGCCGAGGTAGCCCATCGCCGCGACTTTGCGGGCCTTCTCGCGGACGAAGTCGTCCTGCCCGCCCCACGCGTGGCAGACGACGACGACGGGCCGACG
>JBMSXH010000047.1:0-10285 GCA_049425445.1 Phycisphaerales bacterium
ACCTTCGCGCCGCCGAGCGTGGTGCCCGTCGCGAAGGCCAGATCGACCAGACCGATCTGCCAGTCGGCGAGCGCCCGCACTTCGCGGCTTCTCGCATCGGCGAGTCGAGTCGAGGCGTCGAGCACGTCGGTCGAGGTGCGAAGACCCACTTCGAACTGCCGCTGCTCGCCCTCGAGCGTCCGCGCCGCCAGCACCACCTCGAGCCGCGCCGCCAGGATCCGCTGCCAGCTCTGCCGAAGCTGGTCGAGCGCATCGAGCACCTCCGACCGGATCGCCAGGCGGCGAGCATCGCGCGAGGCGAGCCGCTGCACGCGGGTGAGCACGGCGTTGCGAAGCCTCGCCTCCGCCGCCTCGTTGCCGATCGGAACCTGGAGGTTCACGCCGAGCTGGTAGAAGTCGCTGTCGAAGAGATTGCCGTACGCGCTGCCCGCTCCGCCGGCGATGCCCTGGAACGAGTAGCTGTAGTCGAAGGCGAAGATCGGCAGCGCCTGGTTCCGTCGGAAGGAGATGTTCGACGCGTCGATCGCGAGCTGCAGCTCGAGCTCGAGCATCTCCATGCGGTTGGCGACGGCACGGTCGGCGAGGATCTCCGGGTCGAGGGCCAGATCGAGCGGGGTCGGCGGCGTCGCCGGCACGAGGCCCGTCGGCGACTCGATGGGGATCTCCGGCATGTTGAGAAGGCGCTTGAGATCGCGCTGACGCGTCCTCAGGACCGCATCGGCGACGATGATCGCCTCGACGGTGCGGCCCACTCCGCTCTCGGCGCGGATCACCTCGAGCTCCGGCGCATCGCCCGCCGCGACCCGCCGCCGAGCGACCTCGAGCTGGCGCACCGCGAGCTCGTACTGCTGCCGCCGCACGTCCAGCTCGCCCCACGCGGCGTAGAGGTTCCAGTAGGACCGATCGGCCGCCGACAGCACGCGGATCACCTCGAGCTTGGTGCGAGACTCGACGATCTGGCCCTGGAACCGCGCGATGCGGATCGAGTGCATGTTGGCGTCGAGCCATCCGCCGCGAAGGATCGGCTGGCTGATCGAGAACTGCAGCTGCGAGTTCCAGGTGTCGTCGCCGAAGGCGTTCGAGATCGCCTGATCGGCCCTGAACAGCGGATTGCTGACCGAGATCGTGCCGCCGGTCGCGAGCGGCACCTCGACCCCGATGTTGAACTGGTCCTGGCTGGTCGGAAGGCCGGCCTCGAGGCTGGTGAGGAAGTTCGCGTCGTTGCGGTTGAAGCTCGCGAAGAAGGTGGCCTCGAACTTCGCCTCCTCCGCCGCGACGTCGGCCGCCGCGATCGCCGGCGCCACGAGCTGCGCCTCGAGATCGAGGTTGTTGGACAGGACCTCCGCCCGGACGCGATCGAGGGGCAGTTCGATCCGCTCCGGATACTCGCGGACCAGCGCGCCGATCTCGACGTCGACGATCGCCGCGGCATCGGGCGCCTGCGGCGGCGCCGTCTCCGCCGACGCGAGATCGAGTCGATCGATCGATCGGAACGTCTCGTCCTCGAACTTCCAGCCGCCGTACCGATCCTGCGCGCTCTGGCATGCGCCGAGCGATGCGAGGATCGCGCCCGCCGCCAGCATCGCGCCCGTTCGCGTCCGTTCACTCATGCCGCAGCGCCTCGATGGGGTCGAGCCGCGACGCCTTGATCGCGGGAAACATGCCGAAGAGGACGCCCACGGCGCCGCTGAATCCGAAGCTCATCGCCACCGCCCATCCCGGGATCGACGCCTCCTCGAGTCCGGCGTTGGGAATCGACGAGATCACGAACGCCAGGGCCTGGCCGCAGGCGAGGCCGATCAGCCCTCCGAGGATGCAGAGGACGACCGCCTCGAGCAGGAACTGGGAGAGGATCGCGACCGGCGTCGCCCCCACCGCCTTCCGCAGCCCGATCTCGCGGGTCCGCTCCGACACCGCCACGAGCATGATGTTCATGATCCCGATGCCGCCGACGAGCAGGCTGACCCCGACGATGCCGCCCGCGACCGCGGTGATGCCCGCGGCGAGGGCCTTGAACTGCTCGATGAACTGGTCGATCGCCGCGACGGCGAAGGTGTCGGGATCGCTGCCGCGCAGCCCCCGCAGTCGTCGCAGCACGAAGCGGACCTCGCTCTTGGCCTCCTCCGCGAGATCGGGCGACTTCACCATCGCGACGATCCTGAAGAAGAAGGTCCGATCCTGCATCGCGGCGGCGACCGAGAAGGGCACGAAGATCTCCGCGGAACTCGTGTTCATGCCGAACATCGCCTGCTGCACGGTCTCGACCACGCCGACCACGAGGAACCGGCGACCTCCGATCAGGACGTGCTCGCCGACGGGATCGCGCGGAAGCCTCAGTTCCTGCGCCGCCTCCTCGTTGATCAGGCAGACCTGCCGGCGCTCCCGCTCGTCGATTCCGTTGAAGGGCCGACCCGCGATCACCGCCCGGTTCTCCGCCTCGTGCCACGCGGGCCAGATGCCGGTGACGTTGGCGCTGTCGAGGATGGTCTCGGCGTGCTGCACGCCCACCCCGACCGTCGTGATCGGCGTGAGCGTCCGCAGCGACGGGCAGCTCTCGGAAAGTTCGATCAGTTCGTGTTCCTTGAGCCGCACCTGCTCCCACGGATAGAGGTTGCGGGGCGCATCGTCGGGCCGATCGGGGAAGATCAGCAGCCGGTTGGCGCCGAAGCTCTCGAACTCGGTGAGCACGCGGCTCTTGAGGCCGGAGAGCGCCGCGATCACCGCCGTCACCGACGCGACGCCCACGATGATGCCGAGCGCGGTCAGCATCGAGCGCACCTTGTTCGCCCAGATCTGCCCAAGCGCGAGCGAGATCGCCTGGATCCAGAAGACCGGGTTGAGGAGGGTCACGTCGTTCCCTCCCCCGACGCGGCCGACTCGCGCATGGATCCGGCGCCGGAGGCGACCGCACGATCCACCCGGCCGGACCAGAACTCCGACGACGCGGGATCCTCCGCGATCGGCAGATCCGAGTCGACGAGGCCGTCGCGCAGTCGGACCACGCGGCGGCAGCACGCCGCCACCTCGTTCTCGTGGGTGACGACGACGATCGTCTGCCCCTCGGCGTGGAGTTGCGAGAAGAGGCTCATGATCTCGCGGGTGGTCGTCGAGTCGAGGTTTCCCGTCGGCTCGTCGGCCATGAGGATCGCGGGATTGAGCAGCAGCGCTCGCGCGATCGCCACCCGCTGCTTCTGGCCGCCCGACAACTGGTTGGGCCGGTGATGCATGCGGTTGCCGAGCCCCACCCGCTCGAGCGCCGCCTTCGCCTTGCGGCGCCGCGTGCCCCACCATCCGCCGCCCCGCGCATAGACGAGCGGAAGCTCGACGTTCGCGAGGGCCGACAGGCGCGGAAGCAGCTCGAACGACTGGAAGACGAACCCGATCCGCTCGTTGCGGACCCTCGCGAGCTCGGCGGCGCCCATCGCGCTCACGAGCCTTCCGTCGAGCCGGTACGAGCCGGCGGTCGGCCGGTCGAGGCAGCCGAGGATGTTCATGAGCGTGCTCTTTCCGGAGCCCGAGCTGCCCATGACCGCGACCATCTCGTTCGCGGCGATGTCGAGATCGACGCCGCGCAGGGCATGGATCGTCTCGACGCCGACGCGGTAGAGCCGGGTGAGCCCGCGTGCCTCGATGATCATGCCTCGTCCGCCGGCGCGGCCGCGAGCGCCGACGCCTCCTCCGGCGCGGTCTCGCGTGGCTTGACCGCCGCCCCGTGCTCGAGCTTCTCGAGGGCCTTGTAGGGACCCGTCACCACGATCTCGCCTTCGGTCAGTCCCTCGAGCACGAGGGTCTCGACGAGGTTGCTCGGACCGATCGAGACCGGCGAGAGCATCGCCTTGCCGTCCCGCACCACGAAGACCGCGGTGACGCTTCGGCTGCGTCGATCCACCAGCGGGCTCGCGGCCACCTCCTCGGGCAGCGCCTCGACGTCGACATCGACGATCGCCTGCGAGGGGACCAGCAGGCCTTCGCGCTCGGAGACCTCGACCTCGACGTTCGCGGCCAGCCCCGACAGGATCCGTTCGCCGTCGAGTTCGAGCATCACCTCGACCTTGAAGTAGCCCGTGCCGTCGCGATCGAGCGATCGCTGCAGCGCGACCCGCTCGACGACGCCGCGGAAGACCCGGCCGGGGTAGGCGTTGATGCGGACTTCCGCGGGCTGGCCCGCCGCGACGCGGGCGATCGAGGCCTCGGGCACCCTTGCATCGAGCCGCATCCGGCTGAGATCGGCGATCGTGAGGATCACCGTGCCCGCGTTGTTCATGGTGCCCACGATGACGAGCTCGCCGACTTCGGCGTTGAGGAGAGTCATCGTGCCGTCGATCGGCGATCGCATGATCGTCTTGGCGATCAGTTCCTCCACCTGACCGATGTCGGCGGCGGCGGCGGCGACGCTGCTCTCGATCACCGAGATGTTCCGCACGCCCGCCTCGACCTGGGCCTCGAGTTCCTCGACCCGATTCGTCGCGTCATCGAGCGTCTGGCGGCTGACGTCACCGGTCTCGAAGAGCGAGCGCTGCCGTTCGAGCGTCGTGCGGGCGTTGGACAGGGAGTGCTGCGGGCCGGCCAGGCGAGCCTGCTCCGCCTGCAGGCGGAACTGCTCTCCCTCGCGTCGGGCTCTCGCGGCATCGAGCCGCGCCCGAAGGTCGGAGTCGTCGAGGCGGACGATCAGGTCGCCCCGCTTCACCTCGCCGCCCTCCCGGAATGGAAGCTCGAGGATCCGCGCCGAGACCTCGGCCGAGATGTCGACCTTGGTGTTCGGCTCGATTTCGCCGGGGGCCGACACGGTCTCGATGAGGGTTCCGCGGCGGACCGCGTCGGTGCGGACCTCGGTCCCGGACTCCTTGGAGGAGAAGGAGATCCCGAAGTCGCCGACCCCCTTGCCCGGATCGATGAGCAGCGCCGCGGCCGCAAGCGAGACGAGCAGCAGCACCATCAGGACGATGAAGATCCGCACGAAGGCCTCCGCAGCGACCGCAGGGGCCGCGATCCCAACGCCCCGCTCGAGGCCCCGTTGTTGGGGAGAGCCTTGCGGCGGTTGCGAGGGCACGAGGATACCCCGCAGGCACGATCGGTCCGGAAGTGAAAGCCCCCCGGCTCCACGAGGGAGGCCGGGGGGCGCGAAGCGGCTCGAACAGGTCGCCCGAGAGCGACCGGGGTCTTCGATCAGCTGGTCCAGTTGCCGAGGAGGATCGCCAGATCCGCCCCGTTCACGTCGCCGCTGTCGTCGATGTCCGCGATCGGATCCGCAGTGCCCCAGGCACCGAGGAGGATCGAGAGGTCGGCGCCGTTGACGATGCCGTCGAGGTTGAGGTCGCCGGGGATCGAGTCGCCACAACCGAAGTTGCTCGAGAGCTGCACGAACCAGTGACGGTTCGGGAAGCCGATCGCGACCAGATCGGTGTAGTTGGCGAGGCCGCAGGCCGGGGCGGCGATGTACGTCGGGCTCGACGACACGGCGCCGCCGGCGAAGGTGGCGAAGCCGTCGGTCGAGGCCGGGATGTCGATCGTCACGACGAGCGTCTCGCTGCCGGAGAGCTCGACGCAGATCGGATCGCCGTCCTTGCTGACGGTCACGAGCTGATCGATGCCGCTGTAAAGGCCCACCGGGTAGCTGTGGACAAGCTGCAGCTCGGCGATGTTCGGCGCGCCGCCGGTCGGGTCGATGTACACGTTGATCGTGCCGCCGAGGTACGAGCCGGAGTTGTCGAAGCCGAAGTTGACGCAGTTGAACGAGATCGCGGCACCGAGCTCCGACTGCGAGAAGACGCGGGCGTAGCTGTTGGCGGTGGTGATGCCGCCGCCACCGCAGGCGATGCCGCCGACGGTGAGGTCCTCGTCGGCATTGCTGTTCACCGGGTTCTGGCCGGGGTTGCCGCAGGTCTGCGGCGGGATCTGCGGAACCGAGACCTCGCCGTAGATGCCGAAGCCGGTGTTGTAGAACTTGTTCGGATCAAGCTCGGGCTGCTGCGAGTAGCCCGCGAGCGTGTAGCGCTCGAACCCCGGGGAGGGGAAGAGCGCCGAACGCCACGCGAAGGGGCCCTGCTTGTCGGCGAACGGCACCACCTGATCGCCCTGCGCGTTCATGAACCACGCGAAGTTGGCGACGGAGTCGGGCGCCGCGTTCGAGGCGTACACCGTGAGGTAGTAGTCGCCCGGGGGCAGGATGAAGTCGGTGTCGATGCGGAATCGCTCGTTGGTGGGATCGCCATCCGGATCGTCCTCGGGCGCCGGGAAGGGCACGAGGCCGCTGATGAGCTGGTCGCCGTCGACCGGCTTCACCAGACCGGTCCGGGACCACACCACATAGTTGAGGAACTCGGCGCAGACGCCGCCGGGGCAGAAGCCGTTGGCGGTGATGGCCTGCACGTTCCACTCGAGGTTTGCATTGACCGAGGGCGGCTCCGGCAGGGTGAATGGCTGGGCGAGCCAGCGCTGCGCGAACGAGCCGTTCAGATAGCCCGAGGACAGGCCGAGGTTCGTGATGGCGCCGGTCGAATCGTTGATGACCCCCCGGGTGCCGCCGGTCGTGAAGATCGTCGGCGGAAGCGGCTCGGGGGGCTCGCCGAGGTTGAAGCTGATGGTGCCTTCACCCGCGGCGTCGAGGTAGCCGCCCAGACGGATCAGGTAGGAGTCGCCCGCATGGATCGGGAAGGTCAGCAGCGAGGTGAACTCGGCGCAGTTGGGGCCGTCCTCGTTGCAGGCGATGAAGAGGCTCGGCAGCGTGCAGAGTTCGTAGTTGCCGTCGCCGATGTCGTACGCGGCGATCTTCGAGTCGAAGTTCGCGGTGTTGCAGTTGCTCGCAGTGAGGAGCGAACCCTCCGGCAGGTCCGCCGGCGCATCGAAGCGGTACCACAGGTCGCGCCAGATCGGGATGTCGCCCTTGCTCGAGCCGCAGTCGGGCTCGTCGGGCCCCACCGTGGTCGCAGCGGTCGAGTTGAAGGGGATCTCATCCCCGTCGTTGACGACGATCGCGCCGGGCGGGCAGTTGTTCACCGGATAGTTGCCGGTGGGGCAGCTGTAGTCGAAGAAGCCGCAGTTCTTGAGCGCGATCGCGACGCAGAAGTCGTCCCACTCGACGTCGCAGCACGCCGCCTCGATCGCACACACCGCATCGGTGCACTCGGGGGTGTCGCAGCCGCCGGGCCCGTGCGGCTGCAGACAGTCCGTCGAGCAGTCCTGAGCCGACGCGAAGCCGGCCCCAGTCATGGCGACGACGCCGGCCAGGGCCGTCCGTCGCCAGTTCATCCTTCCACCTTGCATGGGTTGGGTCTCCAAGAGGTGCCCAGACCCTTCGAGCGATCACGCAATCGCCCCACGTCAGGAGAGTCCGGGAACGTCTCGTAGAAGGTAAGTCCGCTTTTGCGCGAATCCAACGGAATCCCGGAATGCTCAACACGTGAGAACAAAAACCCCCCGGCACGAGGCCGGGGGGTCGAGCGGTTTCAGGTTGAACCGACCGGGAGGGTCAGCTCGTCCAGTTGCCGAGCTGGACCGCGAGGTCGGCACCGTTGACGCTGCCGTCCCCGTTGAGGTCCGCCGGCGAGCAGGCCGGATTGGTCACCTCGCCCCAGCATCCGAGGAGGATGGCGAGGTCCGCACCGTTGACCACACCGTCGCCGTTGAGGTCGCCCGGGATCGGCGGCTCGCCACCGGAGTACGGCACGCCGAGGAGCTTGAATCCGACGTTGTACAACTCGTTCGGATCGAGGCCCGCCTGCTGCTGGAAGTTGGCCGGCAGCGTGTAGCGCTGGAAGCCCGGGGTCGGCTGGAATGCCGAACGCCAGCAGAACGGTCCCTGCGCATCGACGAGATCGATGCCGTCGGGAGCGTTGCAGAACCAGGCGAAGTTGGCGGCCGAGGCGCCACCCGTGCTGTTGGCGGCATAGACCGTCAGGTAGTAGTTGCCCGGCGCGAGCACGACGTCGGTGGTGATGTCGTGCTGCTCGTTGGTCGGATTGCCGGTCGGGTCGTCGATCGGGGTCGGGAACGGCACCGATCCGCTCACGACCTGATCGCCGTCTACGGGCGCCGCGTTCGTCGACGCGTCACGCTCCCAGATGATCCACTCCAGAGTCTCGTTGACGCTGCCGGCAGGCGTGAAGCCGTTGGCGGCGATCGTCTGGATCAGCCAGGAATCCGTGCCCTCGGCGGTCGGAACCGGAACCGTGAACGGCGCCGCGATCCACCGCTGCGGGAAGCTGGCGTTGAGATAGCCCGACGACAGGCCGAGGTTGGTCAGCGTGCCGTTGTTGTCGATCGGACGGGTACCGCCGGTGTTGTAGATGACGTTGAGGAATTCGAAGAGCACCGTGCCGCTGCCGGTCGAGGGAACGCCGTTGGCATCGACCCAGCCGCCGACGCGGAAGAGGTAGTACTCGCCTTCCGTCGCGTCGACGATGGTGACGATCGACGGACCGCCGACGATCCCGCAGGTGTCGTCAGCGCAGCCGATCTGGTACTCCGGCAGGAGCGCGGGGTCGAAGTCCGGCGACTGACCGATCGCGTAGACATCGATCACGGTGTCGAAGTCGGTGCCGTTGCAGAGGGTCGCGGTGAGATAGCCGCTCCCGGGGCTCTGCACCATCCACCACAGGTCGTTGCCGACGTCGGCTGCACAGATGCTGCTCAGGCCGTTGGGGCCGTCGGTCGAGGCGTTCACGTTCGAGAAGGTGAACTCGTCGCCGGGCTCGGCCGGGGCCGCGGCGGTCGCGCAGTCGTTCGCCGGAGCACCCGGCAGCGGATCGCAGCTGTAGATGAAGTAGCCGCACCCGAGGTCCGGGTCGAGGGCGAGATCGACGCAGAGCTGATCCCACTCGACGTCGCAGCAGAGGGCCTCGAAGGCGCAGACCGTCTCGCAGCAGGCGAAGTTGTCGCAGCCACCGGTCGGATGGGCCTCGATGCAGGAGCCGGCCTTGGCGGCGCCGCACTCGGGGTAGAGCCCAGGCTCGTAGCTGACCGTCACGCGGTAGTCGAGCGGGCACGGCGCGCCGCCGTCACCGGCGAAGGGCACCGTCACGATGAACTTGTGCGATCCGTTGGGCAGGATGACCGCGGGCTCGAAGGGGCACAGGGTGCTGTTCGTGCCGATCACGAACTCCTGCGTTTCGCAGTCGAAGCCGTTGGTGGCGAAGAAGGTGATGGTGGAACTGGCGCTGGAGCCGTCGAGGTTCGTCACCGAGAAGGTGACGGTGCCCGGGGCGTCCATGTCGAAGTACCACCAGTCGAGGTCGCGGCTGGTGGGCTCGGTCGCGCCGGAAGGCGTGAAGGTGCCGACGGTGCCGTAGACCTGCAGGGTCGAGTTGCTGCTGCTCAGCGACCCGGCGAACTGCGTCGGGTTGCCGGGGTAGTTGCATCCGCCGTTGGAGTCGACGTACCCAGCCTCGCCGCTTCCGCAGGCGTCGTCCTGCTCGGTCGCGCCGGGGCCCGGCGTCACGTCGCACTGAGCGTGGAGCTGGCTCGTCCAACTCCCGACGACGAGGGCCGTGGTGCCGGCCATCGCCAGTAGAGTCCGCTTCGACATCTCGATTCTCCTAAAGGGGCTTCCGAAACGCGCCGTGACGATCGGCCAGCGGACCACCGAGTCCGTCAGCCGTCGATCACTTTTTAAACGTAGATCGAATCCGACGCGGGACAAGGCGGACCACCCAACCATCCCGGAGAATCCCGCGAAGGGGACCATGTTTCCCCACTTTCACCCGGTTTGGGCAATGTCAGGGACCCAGGATTCTCGGCCCGACCGGCCGGATCGCTCCCGCCAGCGCTCCGGACCCTCAGTCCTGATCCGGCTCGGCGGAGGCGGTCAGACGCTTGGAGCGGAGCTGCTCGACGAGGAGTTCCGCGTGCTCGCGGTGGGTCACCACCAGCACCGCCGCTCCGGTCCGGTGCGCCTCGAGCATGCGCTGCTCCGCCTCGAGCCGCGGGATGCGGACGATCTCCGTCACCGACGCCACGACGTACGCCATGTAGTTCACCCGGTCGTTGTGGAGCAACACCTTCCACGGCGGCAGGCGGCGGGACTTCGGTGGCGCGGCCTTGGGAACGGGAAGCGTCGCGGCGTTCGACTCGGACATGGGCGGGGAGGCTCCGGAAGCGGGGTCAGGCGGATCGCCAGTCGAAGACGATCTTCCCGAACTGCGCGCCCGATTCAAGGCGTTGGTACGCATTCGCCGCGTCTTGGGGCGAGAAGGTCGAGTCGATCACCGGGGAGATCGCGCCCGCAACGAGCAACGCCCCCACCTCGCGGAACTCCTGCATGTCGCCCATGGTCGAGCCGAGGATCGAG
>JBMSXH010000048.1:0-10223 GCA_049425445.1 Phycisphaerales bacterium
CGGGACCGGCGCTGCCGCCGAATCCGATCGTCAGCGTCGATCCCAGCCACTGCCGGATGCCGAGCCGCGGCGGCAACTTCGCCCCCTCGCGATGGATGCCGAAGAGGACCTGCGTGACGCCGTGCCCGGTGGTGCGCAGCGGGAGTCCCCAAGCCAGGAAGCCGGTCAGCAGGCCGCCCACCGCCGGCGCGAAGAGCAGCAGTGCGAGGCCGGCGATCGGAACCGATCCATCGACCTCCTCGCCGAGCAGTTCCTCCATCCACTCGATCGGATAGATGAACCCCAGGGCCGCGAGGCCCATCAGCACCCCGAGCACCGTCGCCGTGATCAGCGGGACCGCCGGGCTGCCAAGCCCCAACCGGTCCGCCAGCGTGCCCGACTTCGCCGACGGGGCGGAGGCCGGCGGAAGCGGTGGACTGCTTGGAGGGGTGGAGTCGCTGGGGGAGGTCATGGGCTGGCGGGGCGAGGCGGCCCCATCGGCGCGGGTTCGGACCGAGGTCCTTCTCTTCGGTCCGATCCCCGGTATCATGCCCGATTCGCCCGAACCGGGAGGCCCGGCGGGATTCGAGGAGACGGACGCACCCATGATCGAAGCCCTCAACAGCGACGACCTCATCCGGAAGTTCGGGGGACGCTTCAAGCTGACCGCCCTCATCCAGCGGCGGCTCGAGGAGCTGATCGCCGTAGATCGACCCCTCGTCGAGCGCCGCGGCCGCTCGGATCTCGAGGTCGTGGTCGATGAGATCCTGCAGGACAAGATCTCGCTGACCTCCGGCGAGTCCTGACCGCCCGACCCGGGCCTTGGATCCCTCGTGGACCACGGCAATCCCGAACGCCTGAAGGCGCTGCATGGACGACGGCTGATCATCGCCGTGGGCGGTGGCATTGCCGCCTACAAGGTCGCCGGACTCGTCAGCACCTGCGTGCAGGCTGGGGCGGAGGTGCTGGTCTCGATGACCGAGGCGGCGACCCGCTTCGTCGCGCCTCTCACCTTCGAGTCGATTGCGGGGCGCCCGGTCTTCCTCGACCCGTGGAATCCACCGGACCGTGCCGATCCGCAGCACGTTCGCCTCGTCCGCGATCTCGATCTGATGATCGTGGCCCCGTGCACCATGGATCTGCTGGCGAGGCTCGCGGCCGGCATGGCCGACGACGCGGTCACCTTGCTCGCCTCGGTGATCGACCGCTCGACCACGCCGACCCTGCTGGCGCCTTCGATGAACGAAGTGATGTGGTCCCAACCGGCCACGCAGCGCAATCTGCGCACGCTCCGCGACGATGGCTTCACGGTGGTCGAGCCTGCCGAGGGCTGGCACGCCTGTCGATCCGGCGGCGCCGGTCGGCTTCCCGAGCCCGAGGCGCTTGTCGACGCGATCATCGCCAGCCTGCCAAGTCGGCGCTGATCGAGCGATCGCCGGGGTTCACACCCCGCAACTGTTGCGCGGACCCTCGAAGCGATTCCACGGCATGCGTGAAAGCACCGCCGCGAGGCCGCAGGTGCCGGTGACGCCGGCGAACAGCAGGCCGAGGCCGAAGAACGCGGGCACGACGAGGAACCAGGGGTTCACCCAGTGCGTCAGAGCCGCGCCTGCGGCCACCGCCGCACCGACCACGATCTGGACCTGGCGCATCAGCGAGATCGGTGGGGCCTTGCCTGTGCGGGTCGGCAGGTTGGCCTGCTTCCACGCGCCAAGGCCTCCGGCCATGCTGAAGCCACGCGCTCCGCCGGCCGCGCGATACCGCCCGAGCGCGTCGAGCGAACGCTTGCCGCCTCGGCAGTGGAAGACCACCTTCCGCGAACCCGCCGTGAGCAACGGCGTCGGATCGAAGGTCGAGAGCGGATTGAATCCGGACTGCTCGATCCACTCCGCCGCCCGTTCGTCCGGTTCCCGCACATCGACGATCACCGCCTCGCCGGACTCGAGCCAGCGGCGTGCGGTGGCGGGATCGACTTCAAGGCTCGCTTCGGCGGTCGGGATGGCGGTGGCAGTGGTCATGGCGGTCTCCGGGCGGGCGCAGGATGGGACGGACGCGTTCTGTGGAAGGACCTCGTGGATGGTCCATTCGAGTCCGGAACGAGGGGGGAGGTTCCGCGTCGAGCGGCGGAATTCGGCGGATCCTTCGTCGATCGCTCAGGTGAGGTCGGCGCCCTGATCGCGGTAGTAGTCGGCGACCGAGGTGCGGTAGGCCTGGCGGAACTGGGCTTCGATCTTCTCCGACCACGAGGCTGCCGCGGCGCCGCGGGCGGCGTAGTACTCCCGCATCGAGGCGTCGTAGTCGCGCACGCCGGCGAGCAGCGTCTCGTCGTCCGGGTAGTGCTCTTCGAAGAGCACCGCCTCCGGGGCGAGCCGCGGCCGCAGTGCCGGATCCTCCGCGGGCTTGCCGACGCACAGCCCGAAGAGCGGGTAGACGCCTCGCGGAAATCGCAGCAGCTTCTGCACGGCGGCGAGGTCGTTGCGAAGGCCGCCGATGTAGCAGATGCCGTAGCCCATCGATTCGAACGCCACGCAGAGGTTCTGCGCGAAGAGCGTCGCGTCGATCGCGGCGACGAGGAAGCCCTCGAGCCGCGTCTCGTACGGAAGCTCGGCGCGCTCCGCGAGCAGTCGGTGCCGCCGGGTGTCGCCGCAGACCACGAAGAACGCGCCGCATCGCGCGACCTTCGCCTGCCCGCCCGTGAGTTCGACGAGCTTCGCGAGCCGATCCGCGTCGCGGATCCGCAGCAGCGAGTAGGCCTGCACGTTCGAGCTCGTCGAGGCCTGCTGCCCCGCCGCGACGGCGAGCCGCACGTCGCCGTCGGGAATCGGCGTCTCCTCGAATCGGCGGATCGAGCGGTGGGAGAGCAGCGTGTCGAGAGTGGGGTTCTGGTTCATCGAGGGAATCGCATCGGGCGAAGACGCCGCGATTCGCGAGCGAACCGCCGCGGATTCCTCGGCGACTGCCGGTTCGGCCGGTCGCCGGTGTGGGGCGTCCACCGGATCTCGGGAACCTCGACCGGGACCGCGGGCTCCGAAGGGCGCGTTGCGGTACGCTCGACGCCCGCGATGGCTTCCGGAAAGCCGTCGCGATTCGGTCCACTCGGAGACTCGATCATGCTTTGGCGACTCATCTACGACGAAGACCTCGCGGCCGGCGCGTACCTCATCGGCTGCCAGCGGACCGGCGAGGCGATCGTGTTCGATCCCGAGCGCGACGTCGATCGCTACCTCGATCTCGCGAAGAGCCACGGCCTGAAGATCGCCGCCGTCGCGGAGACGCACATCCACGCCGACTTCCTGTCCGGCGCCCGCGAACTCGCGGAGCGCGTCGGGGCCCACGTCTACGTGTCGGGACTCGGCGGGCCGGACTGGCAGTCGAAGTGGGTCGGACCCTACAAGCACACGATCCTCAAGGATGGCGACACCTTCAAGGTCGGCAACATCGTCTTCAAGGCCGTCCACACGCCGGGACACACGCCCGAGCACGTCGTCTACCTCGTCGAGGATCAGGGCGGCGGGGCCAACGAGCCGATGGGCGCGATCACGGGCGACTTCATGTTCGTCGGCGATCTGGGCCGCCCGGACCTGCTCGAGTCGGCGGCGGGAGTCGCCGGCGTCGCGGACGGCTTTGCGCACGATCTTCATCGCACCACCGCGAAGTTCATGAGCCAGCCCGATCACCTGCAGATCTGGCCCGCGCATGGATCCGGTTCGGCGTGCGGCAAGGCGCTCGGCGCCGTGCCGCAGACGACGATGGGCTACGAGCGGCGCTTCAATCCCATGCTTCGTCTCGTCGAAGACGAGCGTTCGTTCGTCGACAACATCCTGTCCGGACAGCCGGAGCCACCGGCCTACTTTGCGCGGATGAAGGCGTGGAATCGCGACGGCGTGCCGCTGCTTGGAAGCGTGCCGTCTCCGCGCCGCCTGGAGACCTCGGAGATCGCGGGGGCGCTCGCGAGCGGCATCGTTCCCGTCGACGTGCGGCCGCAGCCAGCCTTCGTCGATCGCCATCTTCCGGGCAGCCTCTGGTCGATGCCCGGTCCGGCGTTCCTGATGGCCGTCGGGAGCTACGTGGAGCCGGCGCAGAGCATCCTGCTCGTCTGCGAGGCCGGCCGGGTCGACCGTCTGAGTCGCAATCTCGTGCGGATCGGTCTTGATCGAGTCGCCGGGTGGATCGACCCGGCGCAACTCGACGCGTTCATCGCCGCAGGCGGTGCGCACGAGTCGATTCCCGAGATCGATGTGGCGGAACTCTCGCGACGGCTCGACGCGGCGCCGGCGCTCCCGCTGCTCGATGTTCGCCGCGCGACCGAGCATGCCGCCGGCGCGATCGCGGGCGCCGTCAACGTCGCGCACACGCGACTGCTCTCGAGGCTCGCCGAGGTGCCGTCGGAGGATCCGTTGGTGATCCACTGCCAGAGCGGCATGCGATCGACGATGGCCGCCGCCGCCCTCAAGCGGCTCGGCCGCAGGCCCGTGAACGTCGCCGGCGGATACGCGGCATGGTCGAAGCGGCCCGCCGCCTGCGCCGCGGGACGTTGAGTGAACCCGGCTCCGCGCCGTCTCATGGCCCGCCGCTTGAACGGAGTGCGTCCGTGACGGATTCCCGCGCGTTGCGCGACGCGCCATCGTCCGCGGCTCGCCCGCCGATCTCGCCGTGGCGGGCGGCGGTCGTGCTGCTTGGCCTCGTAGCGGTGGCCGGACCGTGGGGCAGGGCGGACGTGGCGCTGCTCGTCGGCATCGCGATCGCCCTGCTGAATGCCGCCGAGTTCGTGGCGAGGGCGAAGACGCTTTCGAAGTGGCTGATCCAGATCTGCGTGGTCCTGCTGGGACTCCGTCTCGATCTCGCGTTGCTCAGGGACTCCGTCGTGGACGGGCTGGCGCTGGCGGTGGGCACGATCGTCGGCGCCGTGGTGGTCGGCCTGATGCTGGGACGGTTGTTGCGAACCGATCGTGAGACCTCGACGCTGATCACCTCGGGCACGGCGATCTGCGGCGGGTCCGCGATCGTTGCGGTGGGCGGCGCGATCGGTGCGTGCGCGTCGTCGATGGCCGTCGCCACCGGCGCGATCTTCATCCTGAACGCGGTGGGACTCTGGGTGCTGCCGCCGATCGGGCATGCGCTCGGGCTGAGCGAGATCCAGTTCGGGCAATGGGCCGGCGTGGCGTTGCACGACATCGCCTCGGTCGGCGGCGCCGCCAAGAGCTACGGCACAGAGGCGTTCGACACCGCGAACGTGGTCAAGCTGACGCGGGTGGTGTGGATCACCCCGCTCGCGCTGCTGGCGCCGCTCTTCGTCCGGGGGTCCGGACCGGAGGGCCGACGCTCTCCGTTCCCCTGGTTCATCCTCGGGTTCCTGCTGGCGAGCCTGCTGCGGACCCTCGTTCCCGCGCTCGATCAGGCCCAGGAGGGAATCGCGAGGGTCTCTGGACTCGGGTTTCAGGCGGCCCTTTTCATGATCGGACTCGGGCTCTCCCGCAAGGCGCTGCGCCAGGTCGGATGGAGGGCGTTGGTGCAGGCGACGTTGCTCTGGGTGCTGCTGGCCGGCGCGTCGCTGGAGGTCGTCCGCTGGGCCGGATCTCCGGACCCACCATCTCCAACCTCGGCGGCCTCGGAGGCGGAAGTTCCCTCCGATCCGAAGCCCCGGTTGGGCGACACTCCAGCGGCGGTGTCCCAGCCCGGCTCCGCGGCGGACCGTTCCCTCGCTGGGGACTGACTGGACGGGGGGGCAAACTTTGCGCGATCTTCACCGTACGGCGCCCGCCGGAGTGGCCGGGGCGGGGAGATTTCGCGGCCCGGCCCTTTCCTCCTCCGACGCCCGCCGGAGTCGACCCCGAGGTCTCCCATGAACAGCATCCGAACGACCTTTCCGAGCCTGCTTCTCTGCTTCTTCCTCGGCTTCCTCCTCCTCGGCGCCGGCGGCGCGAGCGCCCAGGTCTCGGTCGACCCCGACCTGCCGGAGTACACCCCGGTCCAGGGAGTCTCCGGGAACATCAAGAGCATCGGCTCCGACACGATGAACAACGAGATGACGCTTTGGGCCGAAGGCTTCCGAGTCTTCTATCCCAACGTCAACGTCGAGATCGAGGGCAAGGGGTCGTCGACCGGTCCGGTCGCCCTGATCGCAGGGACCGCGCTCTTTGCCCCCATGAGTCGACCGATGAAGGCGAAGGAGGAGGACGACTTCGAGAAGAAGTACGGCTACAAGCCCACGCCGCTCGAGACCTCGATCGACATGCTGGCGGTCTTCGTCCACAAGGACAATCCGGTCGCGAAGACCGGTCTCACCCTGCAGCAGGTCGACGCGATCTTCTCGAAGAACCGCAAGGGCGGCCTCAAGGGCGACATCCGCACCTGGGGCGACCTTGGCCTGACCGGGGAGTGGGCCGACAAGCCGATCAGCACCTACGGGCGAAACTCCGCCTCCGGCACCTACGGCTACTTCAAGGACGTCGCCCTGTTCGGGGGCGACTTCAAGGACTCGGTGAAGGAGCAGCCCGGTTCGAGCGCCGTGATCCAAGGCGTCGCCAACGATCCCTACGCGATCGGCTACAGCGGCATCGGCTACCTGACCGCCGACGTGCGGGCGGTGCCGCTCGCACGCGACGGCGACAGCCCGATCGTCACCGCCACCCCCGACAACGCCTACTCGGGCGAGTACCCGTTGGCCCGGTTCCTCTACGTCTACCTCAACTACAAGCCGGGCAGCCGCCTGGCCCCGCTGCCTCGGGAGTTCATCAGGTACATTTTCAGCCAGAGCGGGCAGACCGCGGTGCTCAAGGGCGGCTACTACCCCGTGACCGCCGCGGTGGCCAAGGACAACCTCGCTCGCGTCGGCATCACGGATTGATCGCCGAGGATTCGCCTCGATCGTCCGTGGCCATGCCCCCGGACTCGTCCTGGACCCTTCTCCTCCCGCCGCCGGACGTCGGGAGCGCCGTCTCTCCCGTCGCCCGTCGAGGATTCCCGCGTGTCCGAGCCGACCTTCACCGGATGGGTGCGTCGACGCACCACCTCGGTGCGCGTGAAGGTCGCCGACGCGGTGGCGAGGACGCTGATCACCACCGCCGGCATCGCCACGATCATCGCGGTGGTCGGCATGTGCGTGTTCCTCGTGGCGGTGGCGGTTCCGCTCTTCCTCCCTGGCGCGGGGGCGCCGCGACGAGGGGCGGCTCCGTTGCTCGACCTGCGGGGCGACTCGCCACGACACGTGGCCCTCGACGAGCATGAGACGATCGGCCTGGCGGTCTTCGCCGATGGCGGGGTGACGGTCTTCGAGGCCTCGACGGGCCAGGAACTGGAGAAGCAGTCGCTCTTCGGCGGCGCGGTGCCGACGGCGATGTCCTTCGCCCCGACCGGCGGCGACGCGATCTTCGGCTTCGCCGACGGCACGCTGCGATACGGCTCGCTCGGCTTCGAGCCGGAGTTCGTCGAGCCGTCGCAGATCGAACCGGAGTTCCGCACCCTGGCGCTCGGCGAGGCGAGGCGGCGCGGAGCAGGGGTCGTCGAACGGACGCCGACCGGGGCGTTCCGCACGCAGCGCTTCGTCTCGAAGCTCTCCGATCCGGTGCGGATCTCGCAGGCGCCGATCCACGCCGTCGATCTCTCGATGTTGCCGAGCGGTCCGATCCTCGTCGCGGTCGACGCCGAGCGGACCTTCCACGTGAGGGCGGTCACGATCATCCGCAATCTGATGACGCGGAAGGAGACGGTCCGCGCGACCGGCGGATCGATGTCGCTTCCCGCGGAGATCGCCGCCGGAGCGCTGCCCGACCACTGCCTGCTCGAAGGCCGTGCCGACTCGGCGATCCTCGTATGGGACGACGGCCGCGCGTTGCGACTCGACACCCGCGACCGATCCGAACCGAAGGTTGCAGAGCGATTCAGCCTGCTCGAGCGAGACGACGCCGAGATCACCGCGATCGGCTTCATGATCGGCAAGACCACGCTGCTCGTGGGCGACTCGCGGGGAAGCCTGCAGACCTGGTTTCGGGTGCGTCCTTCCGAGGAGAAGGAGGCCGCGAAGCTCGTCGACGGATCGCGGCTCGTGCAGGTCCACGCGTTGCCCGGCGATCCCGGCGCCGCGGTGACCGCGCTCGCCTCCTCGAGCCGCACCCGCATGGCCGCGGCGGGCTTCGGAGACGGATCCTCCCGGCTCTACTACGTCACCAACGACCGCCTGCTCGCGGAGTGCCCGCCGCAGGACGGGCAACGCGCCGCGATCTCGGCGATCGCGATCAGCCCCAAGGACGATGGGCTGCTCACCGCCTCGAAGGACGGACTCTTCCGCTGGGGAATCGACATCCCCCATCCGCAGACCACGCTCGGATCGATCTTCGGCAAGGTCTGGTACGAGGGCTACGAGAAGCCCGAGCACGTCTGGCAGAGCTCCTCGGGCACCGACGACTTCGAACCGAAGTTCGGCCTCGTGCCGCTCGTCTTCGGTTCGATCAAGGCGACGTTCTACGCCATGCTCTTCGGAACGCCGCTCGCGATCCTGGCCGCGATCTACACGAGCGAGTACCTGCATCCGAAGTCGCGGGCGAGGATCAAGCCGGCGATCGAGATCATGGCCAGCCTGCCGAGCGTGGTGCTCGGGTTCCTGGCGGCGCTCGTCTTTGCGCCGCTCGTCGAGCGGGCGGTGCCGGCGATCCTGACGGCATTCGTCGCGGTGCCCTTCGCGGTGCTCGTCGGAGCGCACCTGTGGCAGTTCGTGCCGACGGCGCGGGCGAATCGCCTTGCCGCGTGGCGCGTGCCGCTGGCCATGCTCTTCACCGCAGGCGGCGTGGCGGGCGGGTTCGTCGGGGCACCGTGGATCGAGCGAATGCTCTTCGGGGGCGACATCATGGGATGGCTCTCGTGGACGCCCACGGGACCGGGACCGCAGGATTCGCCCTACCAAAGCGCCGTCGGCGGTTGGGTGATGCTGCTCCTGCCGATCGCGTCGATCGTCTCGTGGTGGCTCGTCTCGCTCGTGATGGGCGGGGCTCGCCGCGATGCGATCGCGCGGCTCGGACGCGGCGCGGCCGCGACGGCGCAGTTCGCGAAGTTCATCGCGGGATCGATGCTGTGCCTCGGCGGCACCGTCGCGATCGCGTGGACTCTTTCGGCGATGGGCTTCGATCCGCGGGGCGGCGTCGTCGACACCTACGTGCAGCGGAACGCCCTGATCGTCGGCTTCCTCATGGGGTTCGCGGTCATCCCGATCATCTACACGATCGCGGAGGACGCGCTCTCGAGCGTGCCGGAGCATCTTCGAAGCGCCTCGCTCGGGCTTGGCGCAACGCCTTGGCAGACCGCGGTGCGCATCGTCGTGCCGACGGCGATGAGCGGCATCTTCTCGGCGGTGATGGTCGGCCTCGGCCGTGCGGTGGGAGAGACCATGATCGTGCTCATGGCCGCCGGCAACACGCCGATCATGCAGTGGAACGTCTTCAACGGCTTCCGCACGCTCTCGGCGAACATCGCGGTCGAACTGCCCGAGGCGGTCCAGCACTCGACCGAGTACCGAATGCTCTTCCTCGCGGGGCTGAGCCTCTTCGTGCTCACCTTCCTCGTGAACAGCGTGGCGGAGGCGGTGCGGCAGCGGTTCCGCAAGAGGGCCTTCGCGCTGTGAACGCCCCCGCGACGCCGAACCCCTCGACGCCGCCCGCATCCATGGTGCGGAAGGGTCGTGCATCGCATGAGGGTGGGACGGTGCTCGCGGCGGGCGAGCCGATCGTCTGGCTGCTCGCGGGCGGCCTGGGACTTGCGATCGCGATGATCAGCGGGCTGCTGGCGCTCATCCTCTTCAACGGAGCGACGACCTTCTGGCCCGGGCCGATCGACGAGGTCCGCACCGTCGATGGCGTGGTGCATCTCGGCGAACGATCCCGCACCGATCGATTTCGACCCGGCGAGGACGTGCTCGCGGCGCTGCCGGAGTCGAGCCGCGCTGCGGCGGACGCCGAACTCGAGGCCAACGAGGGATACGCCGCGAGGCGTCTGATCCGCACCGCGAACTTCGATCTCACCGGGAGCCACTTCACCTGGGTCGACGACTTCCGGATCGAGCCAGGCGGCGTGTCGCAGCCGGAGTGGGCGGTCGCGGTCGAGCGGCTCGAGTGGGGACGCTTCTACGGCTTCCCCGAGCGTGCGGAACTCGGCGACGAGACGGTTGCGGAAGGTCCCGAGGCGACGTGGCGGTGGTACGAGGACGAGCACGCCAAGGTGCGGCGCCTCTGGCGCGAGCGCCGCGGGCTCGAGAC
>JBMSXH010000049.1:0-10209 GCA_049425445.1 Phycisphaerales bacterium
CCAGCGCCACCGCGGCCTCGAAGGCGGGGTTCTCCTCGACCCGCATGGCGTGATGGACCCACCAGACCACCGCGCTATCCGGACCTGGGCGCGGCTCGAGCGACGCGATCGCCACCGGGGCGCACACGCGATCTCGGATATGGATCGGAAGCGTTTCGAGCATGATGCCGATGGATCGAGGTTGAATCGGTCGTTCAAGGTCGAGGTTGCCGCGGGCGTGGCGTTCGTCTTGAATCGCCTTCGGCTTCGCTGGACCCCCTCGACGGCGCGACTATCCTGACTTCGTTGGGTCGAACCTTCCACGACCCCGCCGATCCATGGCTCGACTTCGACGCATCCATCCTCTGCTGCGGCTCTTCACGGTGCTGTGGCTCCCCTTCTGCTGCTGCCAGTGGCAAGGGATCGCTGCGGCGTGGTCGACCGACGGCGGTTCGATCGAGGTTTCCTGCGGTTCAGCGTGTTGCCAAGGCCACGCGCCCGCCGAGTCGGCCTCGCCCGAGGCGCCCGAAGGCGACCAGCGCTGCAGCCTCGACTGCTGCATTCGAGGCGAAGTTCCACCACCGGCCTGGGAGCCGCCCGTCGATCGGATCGGCGTCGACCGAGCCTTCTCGATTCCATCGGGAGCGACGGAAGCCGCTCGCGTCGTGGTCGCCGCCCACGCCCATCCGCCCCCGATCGACGCAAGCCCGCCCAAGGGCGTGCCGGTGGATGCCTCGGTTCGACTTCAGGTCTAGCTCGGGATCGCGGGTTCCGGCTGAAGGATCTCCGCGCGATCGTGCGTGCGTCGGTTCGCCTCGGATGTTCCGAGACGCCTCGACGACCGTGAACGCGATGCGCCCGGCTCGATGATCGATCACCCGGAATCCGTCCCGACGGCGTCACGCGACGCCGCCGGCCGCATGGTCGCCCCGATCCTTCATCGACCCGGACTCGATCCCATGAACGACGCTGTCCCCCTCGTCACGCCACGAGGACGCCTCGCGGCGCTTGCTCTGCTCGCGTTCGCCACCGCGATGCTCGCGAGCGGGTGCCGATCGCTCGATCCGAACGGCGAGCTTGCGCGGGCCCAGGACCTCGCCCACTCCCGGATCGCCACCACCGCGCGCGACGGTTCACCTCCCGCCGACTGGCATGCCGAACGCCCCCTCACCGCCGCCGAAGCGATCGACATCGGACTGCGCCACGCTCCGTCGATCATCGCGGCAAGGCCGACGCTGGCTGCAGCCCGGGCGGCGCTCGTCGAGGCGTCCCAGCCGCCCAACCCCGTCTTCCGGTGGATGGTCGGCGTGCCGATCGACTCGGTCGAAGCCGTTCCGTTCTTTCTCGGCGTCGCGCAGGACCTCGGCTACCTGCTGCAGCGCGACGCCCTGATCGAGGTCGCGGAACTCGATCTTGAACGCGAGGTCATGTCCACAGCCCAGCGATTCGTGGAGAAGGCGTTCGAGATCGAGTCGCTGCATCGAGCCGCCCTCGCGGCACAGGAGCAGCATCGACTGGCCCTCGAGCAGGCGATGCTCGCCGCATCCATCCTTCGGCTCGCGGAGGATCGGGAGTTCGTCGGCGAAGGAATCCCCAGCGAGACGGCGCTCGCACAAGCCCGCCGCCGACACGCCGACGCGCAAGCCGCCGAGGCTCGACGAATCGAGCAGCAGTCGAAGTTGGCGCTTCTCAAGGCGATGGGACGACCAGGCCTCTCTCTCGACTGGTCGGTCGCCCGCGACCTCGCGTCCGCCGAGCCCGTCGAACCGTGGCACGGCGCGATCGACTCGGCCAGCGGCGATCCTCGCTCCATCGAGTCGTGGCTGGTGAGGACCGCGCTCGGCAATCGGCTCGACCTTCTCGCCTCGGATCTCGCGGCGTGCAGTCGCTTCGAGTCGATCGGCATCGCGGCGAACTCGATCTGGAACAGCCTCTCCTTCGGCGTCGGCTTCGATCGCGACATGGAGGGCATGCGCGGCGTCCCCTTCAGCGGCGCGGTGCCCATTCCCATCTTCGACGACGGATCCGTGCCGCGGGCGAGGGCCGAAGCAGCGTGGCAGCTCGCGATGATCGATCGATTCGAACTCGCGCAGACGATCGAAGCCGAAGTCCGCGCGGCCTGGATCGACTCCATCGCCGCATCCAGCGCGCTCGAGGCGAGGGAGCATGAACTTCGAGAGCTCGAGCGGGCCGCCGATTCGATCCGGGCCGCCTACGACGGCGGCTTCGAGTCGCTCGCAGAGGTTCTGCTGCTCGACGCACGACGCCTCGAGGTGCACCGCGACGTGATCGACGCTCGCGAGGATCTCGACTTGAGCCGAATCGCCCTTCGCCGTGCCGTGGGCGGCGTCCCCGACCCGAGCGAGGACGCTTCGCGTTCCGTGATCGCATCCGATCGCTCCGGTCGATCCTTGGAGGATCCGTCATGAGCCCTGCTCCCGCCCATCCCGACGTCATCCCCGCGCCGCCGCGCCGATGGCTCCTTCGCGCGGGTCTTCCGCTCTCGCTGCTCGCGGCGGTGGCGGCGCTCCTGGTCTACGCCTCGCGCGACTCGCTGCGACCTCGCACCGTGGTCGACGCGGTGCCGGTTGCGCTCCGCGCCGTCGAGGTCGAAGGCGCGCCGGCGAGCGGCGCCTCGGTCATCGTGGCCCCCGGCTGGATCGAGGCCGATCCCTCGACGCACCGACTCGTCGCCCTCGCCGACGGCGTGGTGCAGGAGGTGCTCGTCCTCGAAGGCGAGCGGATCGCCGTCAACCAGCCGGTCGCCCAACTCGTCGCCGACGACGCTCGCATCGCGCTCGAGCGGGCCGACGCGGAACTCGCGCGCCGCGAGGCGATGCGGGCGGAGGCCGAGGCCCGCCGGAAGGCCGCAACCCTCGATCGCGAATCGCTCGTCTCGCCGCGGCGGCGGGTCTCGATCGCCGAGTCGGAATTGGAGCGGCTCGCAGCGCAGGCGAGCGCCGCCACCGCACTCGCCGACGCCGCAGCCTCGCGACAGCGCGAACTCGCCGATGAGCTCGAACGACTCGAAGCCCTGGCCGATCGCGGCGGCGCCTCCGAAGGCGCGGTGGCGAGGCTTCGCCTTCGACTCGAAACGACCGAGGCGGAGTCGGAAGCGCGCCGCCGCGAGGCGGAGGCGGCTCGGGCCGCGGCCAGCACGGCGCGGGCCGAACGGGACGCCGCGCGACGCGACCTCGAACTGCTGATCGCGGAGAACCTCGCCGTCGACTCGGCGGAGGCCTCGCTCGCCGCCGCCGAATCGGAGCGAAGGCTCGCGGCCGCCGCGAGGGACGAGGCCCAACTCCGGCTCGACCGCATGACCGTGCGCAGTCCGATCGAAGGCGTGGTGATCGAACGTCTCGCCGTTCCGGGCATGCGGCTCGGCGGAGAGAACGCCGCGATCGCCGAGGCCTACGACCCGCGGCATCTGCAGGTCCGAACCGACGTGCCGCTCGCGGAGGTGGGCCGGATCGGCGTGGGCCAGCCCGCCGAGATCTCGCTCGATCTCCTGCCGGATCGGACGTTTCAGGGCGTGGTGACGAGGCTCGTGCATCGCGCGGATCTCGCCAAGAACACCGTCGCGGTGAAGGTGCGCATCGTCGATCCGGATCCTCGCTTGAAGCCCGACATGCTCGCACGAGTGCGCTTCATGCCGGCCACCGACACCACGGGCGCCCGTCGCTCGATCACCCGGGTGTTCGTTCCGGAGGCTGCGCTCCGCGAAGAGCGGGACGGCGTGGCGTTCGCGACCGCGGTCGCCGCGATCGCCGACCGACGCGGTGTCGCCGAAGACCGTCGGCTCGAGCTCGGCCCCCAGCGCGTCGACGGATGGCGCGAGGTCCTCGACGGCCTGCTCGCCGGCGAGTGGGTGATCGTTGGCGACGCACCAGTGGACGGGGCGGCGGTCGAACTCCGCACGCCGGCTTCATCGAGCCTTGCCATGGGGACCGCACCATGAGCGCTGCGCGAACCGACCACGTCGATCCCGCCGCGCCGCTCGTCGAGTGTCGCGGCCTGACCCGGGAGTTCCGTCGCGGCGACCAGGTCATCCGTCCGCTCGAGGATCTCGATCTCGACCTCGAGGCCGGTTCCTTCGTCGCCCTGATGGGTCCGTCCGGCTCGGGCAAGTCGACGCTGCTCAATCTGCTCGCGGGCATCGACCGGCCCACCGCGGGCACGCTGCGGATCGCGGGGCGCGCGATCGAGCGGCTCTCGTCGCGGGAACTCGCGAAGTGGCGCAGCCGCGAGATCGGCTACGTCTTCCAGCTCTACAACCTCGTCCCGGTCCTCACCGCGTACGAGAATGTGGAACTCCCCCTGCTGCTCCATCCGATGACCCGCGAGGAACGGCACCGCCGCGTGAGCGAGGCGCTCGAGCGGGTCGGCCTCGTCGATCGCCACCGGCACTACCCGCGACAGCTCTCGGGAGGACAGGAGCAGCGCGTCGCGATCGCCCGCGCGATCGTGACCGACCCGACGATCCTGCTCGCCGACGAGCCGACGGGCGATCTCGATCGCGAGTCCGCGGCCGCCGTGATGGATCTGCTCGACCGCCTGCATCGGGACCTCGGCAAGACGCTCGTCGTGGTCACCCACGATCCGGCGGTGGCGGCGCGGGCCCAGCGCACGCTTCACCTCGAGAAGGGCCGACTCGTCGCCGAGTCCGCGGAGGCGATTCGATGAACCGGCTCTCCTCCGCCATCGGCCTGCTCGCGCTCGTGATTCGCCGACTCGTCCGTCGTCCGCTGCGCACCGGCCTCACCCTTGGCGGCATCGGGCTGGCGATGTTCCTGTTCACGATGATCGACGCGATGCGCAGCGGCGTTCGCGAGGCCACCGAGCCGAGCCCGGAGGATCGCACGCTGGTCGTCTATCGCGAGAACCGCTGGTGCCCGTTCACCAGCCGGCTTCCGCAGTGGTACGTCGACCGCATCGCGAGGCTCGACGGCGTCGAGTCGGCGGTGCCGATGGCGATCCGCGTGTCCAACTGCCGCGCTTCGCTCGACGTCGTCACCTTTCGCGGCGTGCCGGTCGAGGAGTTCCTGACGCGTCCGCCGGAGGGCTTCGTGCTGCTCGACGGCGAGGCCGACCGGTTCCGCAGTCGTGGCGACGCGGCGCTGGTCGGTGAACCGCTCGCGGCCCGTCGAGGCCTCCGGGTCGGCGATCGCTTCGAGGCCGCCGGAATCTCGGTGGTCGTCGCGGGCATCTTCGCGAGCGACGAGCCGCAGGACCGCAACGCGGCGTACGTGCCGCTCGCATTCCTGCAGGAGTCCGCGTCGCGGGGCTCGACCGGCGGCGAAGTCACGCAGTTCAACGTCGTGGTCGACTCGAGCGAGAGGCTCGAAGAGGTCGCCGCCGAGATCGATCGGCTCTTCGAGCACGAGACGCATCCGACGAGCACCCGGCCGGAACGGGCCTTCGTCGCGCGGGCCGCCCGCGACATCGTCGCGATGGTCGGCTTCGCGAGCCTGCTCGGATGGGCCTCGCTCGCCGCGGTGTTCGGACTCGTCGCGAACGCGATGGTGCTCGCGATGCAGGATCGCGTGCGCGACCACGCGGTGATGAAGACGCTCGGATTCACCGGCAACCTGCTCGCCGTGCTCGCGGCGACCGAAGGGCTCCTGCTCGGCCTCGTCGGGGGTGCCGCGGGCGCCGTGGCCGCCGCGATCGTGCTGGCGGCCGGACGCTTCAGCATCTCGGTCGAGGGCTCGAACCTCGAACTCGCCACCGATCCGACGATCGCCGCGACGGGCATCGTGCTCGCCATGATCGTCGGCGTGCTCGCGGGCCTCGTGCCGGGCCTGCAGTCGGCGCGAGGTCCGATCGTCTCGAGCCTGAGGACCGCCTGACCGGAATCCCCATGCGTTCGCTGCCCCTCGAGTACGCCGCCCGCAACCTCGCCCGCACCCCGCTGCGGACGATGCTGGCCTTCCTCGGAAGCACCCTCGTGCTGACGCTCCTGCTCGGCGTGGTGGGCTTCATGCGCGGCATGTCCGAATCGCTTCGAGGAAGCGGCGACGACAACCTGCTCTTCATGGGTGCCGGCAGCGAGGAGAGCGTCGAGCGGAGCGAGATCCCCGCCCGCGCCGCGGGCATCGTCGCCGCCTCGCTCGGCGGACTGCGCGAGGTGCTTGGGCAGCCGAGCGTCTCGCCGGAGGTGCATGCCGCGCTGCCGGTGCGGACCGCGGAACGCGACGATCTCGTCGATCCCCCGCTGATCGTCGTGCGAGGCGTGACACCGATGGCCTTCGCGGTGCATCCTCGAGTCGTGCTCGGCGAGGGCCGACTCGCCGAGACCGGACGCGACGAGGTCCTCGCGGGACACCTCGCCGCGTCGATGCTCGGCGTCGAGCGGATCGCGCCTGGCACGCGGCTCGTGATCGGCGAGCGCGAGGTCGCCGTGGTCGGCGTGTTCGAGGCGCCGGGCTCGGTGATGGCCGCCGAGCTGTGGATGCCGCTCACCGATCTCCAGGTGCTCGCCCAGCGCGATTCGGTCTCCTGCCTCGTCGCGGGTCTTCCGAGCGATCCCGCCGCGCACGCACCGCTGCTCGCGGCCGCCGAGGCGTTCTCCGCCACGCGCCTCGATCTCGAACTCGTGGCCATGCGGGAACGCGACTACTACGCGCGGCTCGAGGCGTTCTTCGGGCCGCTGCGGGCGATGATCGCGGCCGGTGGCGTGCTCGTCGGGCTCGGCGCCCTGCTCGGGGGGCTCTCCACCCTGCACGCGGCGTTCGCGGCACGAATCCGCGAGTTCGCGACGCTGCAGGTGCTCGGCTTCGGACGCGGGGCGATCCTGCGGTCGATGTTCGAGGAGGCGCTCCTTCTCAACGCCGCGGCCCTGCTCGCGGCCTCGGGAATCTCGCTGCTGCTGCTCGACGGCCTCTCGATCCGCTTCTCGATGGGGCTCTTCGGCATCTCGATCGACGACGTCGCGATCATCACCGGCATCGGCGCCGCGATCGCGGTTTCCCTGCTCGGCATCGCCCTTCCCGCATGGCGCTGCCTGCTCGCGCCGATTCCCGAGGCGCTTCGGGACGGCTGAACCTTCCTCGAAATCCACTCCTCCAGAAAGGAACCCCCATGTCCAGTCTTTCCCGTCGCCTCCGCTCGGCCTTGCTCGTCGCCACGATCGTCGTCCCCGTCGCCGCCCTCGGAGGCTGCGGCAAGTCGGAGAGTGCCTCCTCGAGCGTCGCCACGCCAAGCGGCACCGCGGCGCCTTCCGGGCTCTTCGCCGATCGCTCGATCTCCGAAGGCGCCGTGCTCGCGGGAATCGGCGAGGTGAAGAAGTCGGCCCAGGCCGGCGAGACCGTGAAGTTCGTCGCGCGGGTCGGCGGTCGCGCCGCGTGCTTCGTGCCGGGCTCCGCGGTCTTCATCGTGGCCGACCCGGTCCTCGAGGACTGCATCCAGAAGGGCGACGGCTGCCCCAAGCCGTGGGACTACTGCTGCGAGCCCAAGGAGCGAATCCGCGCCAACACCGCCACGGTGCGCCTTGTCGATGCGACGGGAGCCCCCCTCGCGGGCTCGGCGGAAGGCCTTGGCGGCCTCGCCCCGCTCTTGACCATCGAGGTGCTCGGCACCGTCTCCGAGAGCGGGCCGGACGGGCTCTTCGTCGTCGATGCGACGCAGGTCTTCGTTCGCCCGGGCTGAGGTTCGCCGCGCCCGTACGATCCTCGCCCATGTCCAGACGCGATCTGCTGCTTGGCCTCGATCTCGGCACCGGCGGCGTGCGGGCGCTGCTCGTCGCGCCGGATGGCGCCGTCGTCGCTTCGCACGCCGAGGAGTACCCGCTCTCGACGCCGCGACCGGGTTGGGCCGAGCAGGATCCGGAGCATTGGTGGCGGGCGAGCGTCGCGGCGATCCGCGGCGCTCTCGCCAAGGCGCCGGAGGCTCGCATCGCCGCGATCGGCCTCAGCGGGCAGATGCACGGGCTCGTGATGTGCGATGCGAAGGGCGTGCCGCTTCGGCCCTGCATCCTCTGGTGCGACGGCCGCTCGGCGCCGCAGTGCGTCGAGGCGGAACGGCGCATCGGGCTCGATCGGCTGCTCGCGCTGGCGGGCAACCGCATGCTTGCGGGCTTCACCGCGCCCAAGATCCTCTGGTGTCGCGAGCACGAACCCGAGCTCGAACGAGCCGCCGCGATCCACCTGCTCCCCAAGGACTGGATCCGCTTCCGCCTGAGCGGAACCTTCGCCACCGAGGTCTCGGACGCCTCGGGAACGCTGCTCTTCGACTGCGCCAATCGACGCTTCAGCGAGGAGCTTTGCGGGCTGCTCGACATCGATCTCCGCACGATGCCGCCCTGCTTCGAGAGTCCGGTGGTGTCGGCGCACGTCTCGCGCGAGGTCGCGGAGGCGACGGGCCTCGCGGAAGGCACCCCGATCGTCGGAGGCGGCGGCGACCAGGCGGCGCAGGCGATCGGCACCGGACTCGTGCGCGAGGGCCCGGTCTCGGTCACCCTCGGCACGAGCGGAGTCTCCTTCGCGGTGCGTTCGACCTGGCCGGGCAATCCCGGCGGCATCCTGCACGCCTTCTGCCACGCGGTGCCGGGCACCTGGCACCTGATGTCGGTGATGCTCTCCGCGGGCGGAAGCCTGCGGTGGTTCCGCGACACGGTCGTGCCCGACCTGAAGGCCGCCGCCGTCGCCAAGGGCGTCGACCCCTACGACCTCATCTCCGACGAGGCGTTGCGGGCCGAGCCAGGTGCGGAAGGGCTGCTCTTCCTTCCGTATCTGTCGGGCGAACGCACGCCCGTCGCCGATCCGCACGCACGCGGCGCGTTCGTCGGACTCTCGATCGCGCACACCCGAAGCCATCTCGCCCGCGCCGTCTTCGAGGGCATCACGTTCGGCGCGAAGGACGGTCTCGATCTGATCCGCGAGTCCGGCACGCCGATCGACTCGGTGCGCCTCTCCGGCGGAGGGTCGCGAAGCCCGATGTGGCGGCGGCTCTGCGCGGACGTCTTCGGCGTGCCCGCGACGCTCGTCAACTCGAGCGAGGGCGCCGCCTACGGCGCCGCGATCCTGGCCGGCGCCGGCTGCGGCGTGTTCGAGTCGGTCGAAGCGGCCGCGGACACGCTCGTGCGCGAGACCGAGCGGATCGAGCCTGGCGAGGCTGCGTCGGCGTACCCGCCGATCCTCGGACGCTACCGACGTCTCTATCCTGCGCTGCGGGAGTTCTTCGGACCCACCGGCTCCTGAGCGGTCCCGCTCGAGACCCAGATGCCCGATTCCGGGCATGAACCGCGAGACTCGCTCGACCTATGGAAGGCCTCGTCAGCATCATCGTCATGACCGCGAGCATGCTCGTGATCGGGTGGTTCGTCTGGGGCCGCCTGCAGCGTCAGGAGCAGTCGGACTCGGGCTTCATCGAGAAGCTCGACGCCGACGATGCCCGTGCGAGAGAGGGACGCGAGACTGCGGCCGGGCTTCGCGGCACGTCGGGGCCCGAGCGAGAGGACTCGCCAAGCACGGGCGATCGCGAGCGTCGCGGTTCCTGATCCACGCCGAACGAGATGCTCGATCAGGCCTGCCGAACCGCGTCGCGCACGCCGTTCATCTTCGCCTGCATGTGGCGCCCCGGGCACGCCGTCGCGGCACCGGGCCACTCCTGATGCGATCGCACCGACGTCGCGGAGACGCGGTAGAGCCGCACCAGCGCCGCGAGTTGCCGCTCGAGCGCGTCGAGCTGCGCCGTGGTCGGGCGGGTCGACTCGAAGTTTCCGAGCACCAGCACCCCGACGTTGCCTTCGTTGCGGTCCTTGACGTGGGCCCCCTGCCAGAGCAGCGGACGCCCCTGCCAGACGGCCCCTTGGGGATCCACGATGAAGTGGTAGCCGATGTCGCCCCAGCCCTTCGCCCGATGCCCCGCGCGGATCTGCTCGATGCGCCCGGCGATCTGGGCCCGCGAGGAGAGCGAGACCGGCGGCATGCCGTCGTGATGGACGGTGATGCTCCGCACCGGCGTCATGCGGTTCATGAGCGCCGGCACCGGCGTGCCGCGAGCCCACGAGTCGCGCGAGACGAGATTCGGAATCGCGCCGGCATCCGGAACCGCCACCGTCTCGACGGGCGTCGGCACGCGGCGGCCGGGAACCTTCGCGAGATCCTCCGGCCAAAGCGGCTCCGGACGGGCGGCCCGGGTGGAAGACGAGGTGGAGCAACCCGCAAGTCCGGCGACGGCAGCCGCGGCGACCAGCATCGTTCGCATGCACCGACGACGGGTCTGTGCCGC
>JBMSXH010000050.1:0-10189 GCA_049425445.1 Phycisphaerales bacterium
ACCCAGAAGCCGCCGGCGACATCGGCGATGTTGCCGACGATCTCGCATCCGGAGATCGTGGCCACCCCGCCGTCCGCGTAGAAGGTCAGCCCACCGCCAAGATTCGAAGTGTTGTTGGCGATCAAGCAGTCGATCATCGTGGGGCTTCCCTTCACGAGATGGACCGCGCCGCCATGCGAGTTCGGAGCCTTGTTGTAGGTGAACGTGCAGTTCTCGAAAGAGACCTCGCCCTCGAACGTCTGGGCGCCACCTCCGTCGGAACTCACCTGGTTCATGTGGAAGACACAGTCCTTGACGAGCGACTCGCTGAAATAGAGGTACGCACCACCGCCGTAGGACGACCGATTGTCGACGAAACGGCAGTTCAGGATCGTGGGACTGGAGCTGAGCACCACCAGCCCTCCACCGAGATAGATCTGCGGATTCTGCGGCAGGGGACTGCCGGTCCATCCCTTGCGAACGGTGAATCCTTCGAGGACCGCGGCCGCGGTCTCGCCGGAGACACACGCCACGACCGAGGTTCCGACGCCGGTGCCATCGATGATCGTCTTCCCCGGGCCTGCCGCCGATCGAACGACGATGTCCTTGCCCAGGAAGTCGATCGCCTCGTTGTAGATGCCCGGCGAAACGATCACCTCGTCTCCCGCAACCGCTGCCGCGATGGCCGACTGGATCGTGGTGTACTGGCCCGGAACCTCGAGCACCTCCGCATGCGCGGAGAACGTGAGCACGGCTGAAGCGGCGATCGCGGTCGAAACGCTCTTCGAAACGCTCTTCGAAACGCTCTTCATGGTTGGTCCTTTCAATCCGAAACCCTCGGATGGCTCCGCCACCGCGGAGTCTCCAACGGGACGCTATCACCATTCGCAGACGGACGAGAGTCCCCGTGTCTTCATTTCAGGCAACTATGCGGTAAGTTCCCGACGCGGTCCGAGAACCGTGACTCGCCAACTCGAACACGTCCTGAACGACAAAGTGCCGACCACCAACGAGGCGGGGTCCGAGACCTCGGATCTGGCCTCGATCCATGCGAATCCTTCACTGGTTGGACCTTTGGTGGCGCGACGTCGGCGGACCGATCCGCTCCATCACCGACCTATCGGACGCCATGCGGCGGCGGGGGCATGAGGTCTTCGTCGCAACGGCTGATCCTCGCGATGCTCCACGGGAGTGGCTCGACGGCGACAATCCGCGAATGCGCGTGTTTCGTCACGGCCCACTGGGCATCATCGCCCGCTCCGAGCGCTCGCGGCTGAGGACGCTCGTCCGCACGGTCGACGTGATCCACCTGCATGGACTTTGGGAACGATCCACCCACTCGATGGCGGGGGAGGCCCATCAGGTCGGCGTCCCCTTCGTGGTGAGCACCCGCGGCGTGCTCGACGACTGGGCGATGAGTCAACGCGGCCTTCGCAAGCGGGTGTTCCTGGAGGCGTTCGGACGACGACTGCTCACGCGAGCGGCATTCATCCACTGCACCTCGCTCGGCGAGGCGAGGCAGGTGGAGTCTCGAGTCGAGCGCACCGCGAACGTCATCCCCAATCTGCTTCGTCTCGAGCCGCTGCTGGCATTGCGACGTGTGGAGGCACCGGTTCCGCGAATCCTCTTCCTCGGGAGGCTTCATGAATCGAAGGGCCTCGATCTGCTGCTTCGCGCGATCTCCTCGCTGCGGACCTCCGGCCTCGAACCGGTTCTCGACGTCGCTGGAACCGGATCGGAACGCGACCTCCGCAGCATGACCTCGCTCGCCGACGAGCTCGGACTGAGCACTCAGGTCCGATTCCTCGGCCATCTCGACGACGAGGCCCGACAGTCGGCGCTTTCCGAAGCGTGGGTCATGGCGCTGCCGACGGCGCAGGAGAACTTCGGGAACGCGCTCTTCGAGTCTCTCGCTGCCGGCGTTCCGGTCCTCTCCTCGAAGGGACTCGACGCGGAAGTCGAACTCGAGACCAGCGGTGGGGCGCTGCTCGTGGAGCGCGATCCACAGGCGATCGCCGCCGGACTTGCAGAGCTCCTTCTCGATCACGAGCGCCGAGACTCGATGTCGGCATCGGCACGCGAATGGTGCGCACGCGAACTCCATCCCCGCCTGGTGGGCGCCAGATTCGAGTCGCTGTACCAGTCCGCCCTTGGTGTCCGCTGACCACCATCCGTCAGCCCCGGGAAATCGACCCTCGAAGCTGCGCGATCTCCTCGCGGCCGGTCGCGAATGCGATCGGAATCCAGATCGCGGCAAACACGCTCAGGTCGACGGCTGCAGCGAACATCGAATCGCCGGAAACGGGCAGACTGCGACCGACCGCCTCGACTGCAGCAACTGCGGCCAGCGCCGGAACCGAGAATCGCAGCAGGGATCCTGTCGCCGCCATCGCGCCGAGACCGATCGACCGTCCGGCGATCGCGACCTGGGCTACTCCGATCACAAGCCTCTGTGCTCCGACCGCGATGGCGATGGCCGTCAGGTCGGGGCCGCGCAGGCCGACGGCGCCGAGAATGGCCGCCACCAGCAGCACTCCGTCGAACAGCTCGAGCATCGATCGCAGCCGCCATCGACCCTGCGCCTCGATCGTCGTCGAGGCGACGAGCGCCACGCCTCGAGTGGCGGTCGAGATCGCCACCGCCTGGGCGACCAGGATCGCTCCGTCCCACTTCCCATCCCATGCGAAGTGGATCGCAGCCGGTGCGACGAGGAAGACCGCCGCGGAGGCGGGGGCGATCACGAAGGCGCCAAGTCGAATCGATCGTCGAGCGGCGTCGCGGAGCCGCACGGCGTCGTGAGTCACCCTGGCAAGCACAGGCAGCAGGACCGTGTACGCGCCGCCGGTGACGAGCAGCATCGCGCTGGCGACGATCTGGAATCCGAAGAAGTAGTCCGCCAGCGTCGACTCGGCGACGAGGCCGATGACGAAGTAGTCGCCGCGAAGGACCAGTGCGCTGCATCCCGCCGCGAACATGATCCATCGCGTGGCACGGATCACCGACCACACCGACCTCGCGTCGGCACCACGAATCGAGAAGCCGCGTCCGGCCCCCAAGCGAAGCAGGAGCATGCCCTCCACGAGCGTCCCGAACAGGAATGGAAGGGCGAACGACAGCGCGCCGAATCCGGCCGCGGCGAAGCCGACGGTCAGGCCGCCTCGGACCACGGTCAGGACTGCTTCCAGAAGCGATGCGTCCTTGAAGCGAAGGTCGATCTGCAGCTTGGACCGCATCACCGCGACCGGGGCGTGGATCGCCACGTTCAGCGCGAGCACGATCGCGATGGGGCCGACCCCGTCGACGTTGAAGACCAGAGGTGAGAGCAGACCGAGCGCCGTGAGGATCGCCGCGGAGATCCATCCAAAGATGAACGCGACGATCGTCGCCGGGCCGACCAGCTGCGAGTATCGATCGGGTTGCTGGCGAAGGAACTTCTGCACGCCTCCGTCGGTCATCGCCGAGGTGAACACCGTCAGGGAGAGCGCGAGTCCGTAGGTCGCGAAGTCCGCCGGCGAGAGCATCCATCCCAGCGCGAACTGCACCAGCAGTCCGACCGCCTTCATCGACAGACCCGCCGCCGCCGACCAGCCCGCGCCGCGGATGGCAGCTCGGCCGAGCGGGGCCGGTTCGGAAGCCGCGGTCTCGTGGGACGACCGCTGGGAAGTCATGGGGCTGTGCTCCAGCAGGTGTGTGCGATCGAACCGTCGCATGGCCTTCGCGAGAAGATCAAGGCGGAGTTCCGCCGACTCCAGATCCAATCGGCCTCAAGCGCCACCAGCGACCGCGACACGCTGCGTCTCGTGCTCGAACTCTTCCGGCACCTCCTCATCGGCCCAGATCGGCTCGCGCCTGTCAAGGTCGTTTCGGATCCGACCCATCAGGATGAGAAGGCCGAAGAGGATGGGCGTCCCAAGCATGCTCCCTTGCTTGTTGGCGAGGAGAAAGTGGTACAGGGAGAGGCCCAGAAGCACGGAGGCGAACGCCCGTTCCGCCGGAAGTTCGCTCACCGCCCTCGAGATCGCACGTCCGTTTCGAAACCCCGTCAGCACGATCCATGCCAGGAGCGCCGCGCCGATCAATCCGCCTTCGGCCAGCGCATCCACGGTCATCACGTGCGAGTACGGATCTCCCGAGCGGGTGTTGAGGGTCCCGAATGCCGTGAAGCCGAGTCCCTGCACCCAGTGAGCCGGGCTCTCGACGTAGGCCGTCAGCAGCTCCAGCACGTTGTCGACGCGGCCCGAGCCGCCAGCGGCGAGTTCGTCGAGTCGCCATCGGTCCTCATTGTCGCTTCCGATGAACCTCGAGGCGGCGAAGTAGAGTCCTCCGACAACCACGAGACCCGAAAGCACCGTCAGCAGGAATCCCCTGGCGTTCGCGAGCCGATAGCTGAGCGGGATGCAGAGCAGGATCGTCAGCGCGGCAAAGACCACCTGCCCGCGCGATCCGGAGAGGATCCCCACGCCGGCTCCGAGCACGATCGCCGAACCGCGGTAGACGATGCCCAGCGTGTTCCGCGTGCTGAAGAGCGTGAGCGCTCCGACGACCATGAGCGTTCCGCCCATCGTTCCGATGGCGAGCGGATTGGTGCGATCGCCTGCCGCGAGCCTGATTCCCAGCCGCCCGGAGACGAGATCGAACTGCGGGCTGAAGATGATGAGCAGGCATGTGAACACGCCTACGGCAAGCAGGGCGTTCACCACGCTGCGAAGCTCCTCGACGCGTCCGAGCATCATGGGGGCGATGACGATGAAGACGATCCAGTAGGGAAGCGGCGCGAGCACCAGGCGCTCCACCTCGCCGCCCGAAGGAGCCCAGAGCGTCGAAAGGCTGCCCCAGAGGAAGAAGCACCAGCTCGACACCAGCGCCGCCGAACCCAGGTTCGCGAACGGGGACTCGCCGCCCAGGACCCGCCGGACGATCGCCACGCCCGCGAGCATCGCCACCGCCACGTTGAAGACCCACGGATTCGTGACGAAGTACGGCACGCCCGACTGGATCACGATCTCGAGCGGGAACATCGAGAGCACGACTGCGAACGCCCACGCAGGCCTCCAGATGGAGACCGCGAAGAGGGCTGCGACAAAGGCGATCGGAAGCGCCGACATTGGCGTGATGCTAGCGGTCCGGACTCGGGTGAAGTCTCACTCCGGAGAGGCCGCGGCCCGAACCTCGACGATCGTCTCGAGCAGTGCTCGGATCTCGTTGGCGAAGTCGTTCACGATCTCCTGACGGACCGCCATGTCCTGCCACGAGGACGGGGCTCCGTCGAGCAGATCCGACGCGAAGGCGGCACGCACCTGCTGCTGCTCCTGGTTCGAAGGTTGGTCGGGCAGGGTCGCAAGCCTCGCGTAGAAGCCAGCCGCGGTCCACACCACGATGCTCTCGGCGCCCGCGGCGACCGCGGGCTCGATCTGCTTGGATCGCACCTGGTCCCTCGGGATCATCCGGTAGTCCTCACCGATCCCGCCCGGCGCGTACCACAGATTGACGAACGGCAGCACGGGGCGGTCGGGACGATCCGAGTTCGCGACGAGGCTCTTGGACAAGGTGATCAGGCGCTCGTTGCGGAGCCTGGTGTTGTTCACGCTCTGAGCTGCGGCCGCAGGCGTCGGGCTGTTCCGCTCATCGTGACGGTCGTAGATGGTCGGGCAGACGAAGTCGCACTCGTCGATGACGGCCTGATAGTTGTTGCGGCGCTGCTCCAGAATGGGCTCGAGTGCCGAGATGGGGATGCTGACATGCGTGTGGTTGGCGCCGTTGACGGCGAACCAGCTCGGCAGCGACGGCATCCCGTAGTAGCTCCAGCGAGCGTTGGGAAAACGGACCTTGAGCTCGCGGATCGCTGCGACCAGCGAGTCTCGGGTCTGGAGATAGGCCGGATCCTGCGGGTTCTGAAGACCCTTGGCCAGATTCGTCATGTGGGGCACTTCGTAATCGAGCACGAACCATCCGGTCGGATTGGATCCCCACTCGCTCTCGACCCAGGCCGCCACATGCTCGGCGCTCGCCAGTCCCTGCGATGCCGTCGGATCGACCATCTGGTACACGACCCGCACCGGCATGCCCCCGGAGGCGAGGATCTCCTCGGTGATTCCCGGCGCGACGTAGAGCGAGGTTCCGGTGGTCTCGAGCAGCGAGTCGGAGAGCAGGACCGGGATCGGCAGATTGGGCCGCGACTCGCCCGGCTGTCCCTCGCCGCCACCCGACGCGGGAGGCGTCACGGGCGTCGTCGGATCGACGGTGGGCGGCGTGCCTCCGGTCTGACTGGTTCCGTCGCTTGAACCGCCGGAGCCGGCACCGTCATCCGCCGAATCCTCGGCGACCGAGACGCCGCCTTCGATGAATCTCGGACGACCCGCCACATCGGCCCTTCGCACCTTGATGCGGCCCGCGAGCTCGATGGCAAGATCGGCGCCGTCGTTGGCTCCGCTGCCGTCGAGGTCGTTCCAGCCCGCCCCGTTCCAGTTCGCATCCGGCGGAGCACCGCCGAGCTTCAGAGCCAGGTCCGCACCATCGACGAGACCGTCTCCATTGAGGTCGTTCCAGCCGGAACCACTCCACGGCGAATCGGGACCGCCCGAGAGCGCGATCGACATGTCCGCTCCATCGACGACTCCATCCCCGTTGAGGTCGGCCATGCCGCCCCATGGCGAATCCGCGCCACCAGAGAGCTGGATCGCCAGATCCGCTCCGTCGACGACGCCATCCCCGTTGAGATCGCCAAGTCCCGAGCCGCCGAACGCGTCGCCCGAGGCTCCGCCCGACAGAAGCGGATCGATTCTCGACGGCTGCTTCGAGATCGGCTCCGCCAACAGGCCGCCGCCGGTGTTCACATCGCTTCGCGCGAAGGCGCGATCGAAGAACTCGATTCGACTGTCGGCTTCGGTGCGAAGCCAGGCGCCGCTCTCTCCGCGACGACGCTCGACCCGAAGTCCGCCACCATCGATCTCGACGTCGACTCCACCGATGCCGGGCGAGAAGCTGATCCGCCACAGAGTCCCGCCGGAGACGGACGGGATTCCGACCGCAACCCAACCCTCACCACGCCGGAACGACGCCTCGGACGAGGCGTTCATCGGCAACTCCACGAACTGCTCCGCGACGCCGTCGATCACCGAGTCGAAGCGCGCCGCGTCGGCTGCCGCGAGTTCGAGCGCACGATCCTCCATGTACACCACGCGCCCGCTCCCCAGAAGCATCGCGTGCCGCACCAGCTCGTCCCAGAGCAGGGTGCCGGCCAGAGCCGATCGCGCATCCCGCGTGCCCGCATGCGTGTAGGGACGGATCCATGGCTGAAGAGTTCTTCCGACGCTGGAAGCCTTCACGGCGAGTTCAAGTTCGTTCGAGAGCACCTCGAAGGCCGTCGTCGCCCCACCTGCGCCGGCGTTTCCGAAGACACCGTGCATCCGGATCGCCATGGGCATCGCGTCCAGTTCGCGACGCGCGATGCCATCGGAGATCGGTGCAGCGACGTCGACCGGAGCGCCCAGTTCGCGCAGGGGCGACGCCACGCTCTCCGCGATCGCCTTGGCGATCGTCACATCCGCGAACTCGTTCCAGGCCCGCCACTGCGGATTCGACGGCGACATCGCCCCAGCCAGGGTCAGTTCGGAAGACGCGATCGACTCGAATCGAAGATCGTTTCGAATCGCCATCCAGATCAGGTCGTCCGGCGTGTCGATCTTCTCGGCGTAGAGGGGGTTGGTCCCGCCCAGCAGTACCGCGTCGATCGAGAGACCGCGTGCGGCGAGTTCCTTGGCGACCTGCTCGACCTCGAGCCGCGTACGGAGCGACGCCGTGTCGATCCATGGACTTGGGTGATCGGTGATCCGACCAGAGACGACGATGCGATCTCCCGAGTCGCCCACGAGACCGGCGAGCAGCGACTCGGAGTAGGCCACGCGACGTCCCGAGGGAATCGCGGCAAGGCGTTCTGCGATGGCCGCCGCATCGAGTCCGTCGATGCGAAGGGCCTTCACGAATCGGGGCGACTCGAATCCGGTCTCGCCGACGACCCATGCACGCACATCGGTCGTGGACCGAGCCTGCGGAACCGCAGCCGGAGCGGCCACGGCCGGGACCGGAAGCGCGGCCAACACGGCGAGGACGGTCGTTCGGCACTTCGTGATCGATCGCATTTCGTCGACTCCTGCTCGAGGGACTCCGGAACTCCGGCTCGGACGGATGCCGCGGCGAACGGGCTTGCCACGGACTTCAGGGGGATCGGTCGATCGGACCGGCCATTCCAGCCCAGCGAGCGATTCGGAATCAAGGCCGCGGACGCGGGCTTCTCGGATGCTCGAACAGGAGGTCCCGGAACCTCTCGACGTCCGAATCGTGCCCAAGGGCACGAATCGAACCATCTCGCCCGGGAATCCGCGCCTCGTATCCGTCCGGCAGCAGGCTTCGGAACGCCCGGTGACGCTCCGGCGAGCCGAGTTCGACGACGATCCTCGGGAAGTCGCGGGCGAGCAGTGCCGCGGCCCCGGCGATCACCGCCCGTTCGTGGCCCTCGACGTCGATCTTGATCAGGTCGACGTTCCGGATGCCATCGCGATCGGCCACGTCGTCGAGGGTGGCCATGGGCACCGTGATCGAGGATCCATCGCCGGACGCCTCGATGCGGTTCGCTCCGCAGTGGCCAGGCTCCACCCGCATCGCGACGCTTCCGCCGCGGTCGGAAAGCGCGACCTCGTGCACTCGGACCCGATCGGCCGCCTCGCTCAGCGACGCGTTCCGTCGAAGCCTTGCCGCCGTCGCGGGCACCGGCTCGAACGCGTGGACCTGGGAGAACGTCGAGGCTCCGCAAAGGGCGTGGAAGCCCGCGTTCGCGCCGATGTCGAGCATGGTGCGCCCACCCTGCGCCACGAGCCGAGTGATGTGCGGTGCCGGATTGCGCCTGAGGTATCCGCACTCCGGGCTCTCCGCGAGATCGAGCTCCATCGAGAACTCGCGACCCGCGAAGCGGAACCGAACCAGCTTCGGGCAATGCTCGCCGAATCGACCCAGCCGCGCTCCTTCCCAGAGCATCGACCACACGAGCGACACCGGAACCTCCGCCGACGCCAGCTCTCGATCGAGGTCGCGGACCAGTCCATCGGCCAGCGACTCCGCGAGGAAGCGGAAGTCCTCCGGATCGTTCTCGGCGATGAGCAGCCCGTGCAGCATCCACTGCGCTCGTGGGCGTCCGTGGATCGCTCGGCGGATCGCGCCGCGGATGAGCGTGCGCAGCGACAGGGTCCGCCTCCTTACTGGTCGTGCCCGAGCGTCGCGGGCAGATCGTGGCCGGCGTCGCGAAGGACCTTCTCGCGCTCGGCGAGCTCGAGATCGTGCTCGACCATCATCGCCGCGAGATCCTCGACGCTCGTGCGGGGCTCCCAGCCGAGCTTCGCCTTCGCCTTGCTCGCGTCTCCGAGCAGCTCGTCGACCTCGGCCGGGCGGAAGTACTTGGGATCGGTCTCGACGAAGTCGGCGAAGTCGAGGCCCAGATGCGCGAAGGCCATCTCGCCGAACTGCTTGACCGAGATCATGCGGCCGGTCGCGATCACGTAGTCGTCGGCCTCGGGCTGCTGCAGCATCAGCCACATCGCCTCGACGTAGTCCTTGGCGAAGCCCCAGTCGCGCTGCGCATCGCAGTTGCCCAGATAGAGCCGCTTCTGAAGGCCCAGCTTGATGCGGCCCGCGGCGCGGGTGATCTTGCGGGTGACGAACGTCTCGCCGCGGCGAGGGCTCTCGTGGTTGAAGAGGATGCCGCTCGAGGCGTGCATCCCGTAGCTCTCGCGGTAGTTGACGGTGATCCAGTGGCCGAACACCTTCGCCACGCCGTAGGGGGACCGGGGATGGAACGGCGTGGTCTCGCGCTGCGGAACCTCCTGGACCTTCCCGAACATCTCCGAACTCGAGGCCTGGTAGTAGCGGACCTGCTTTCCGGACCACTCCTGATAGTTGCGCATCGCCTCGAGGACCCGAAGCGTCCCGAGCGCATCGACGTCGGCGGTGAAGAGCGGCTGATCGAAGGAGACTCGCACGTGGCTCTGGGCACCGAGGTTGTAGACCTCGTCGGGCTTGACCTCCTGGAGCAGCCTCGCCATGCCGTTGCCGTCGGTCAGGTCGCCGTAGTGGAGGAAGAGCCGCGTGCCGGCCTCGTGCGGATCCCGGTAGAGGTGGTCGATCCGCGCGGTGTTGAAGGAGGCCGACCGACGGATGACCC
>JBMSXH010000051.1:0-10149 GCA_049425445.1 Phycisphaerales bacterium
CGGCCCGGTCCACACCGGTCCGGCGACGTCTTTTCGTTCGAACGCCCCGATAGACTCCGCCCATGGTCGACAAGGTCCACGCAACGCCCCAACAGGCTCTCGCGGGTCTGCTTCGCGATGGGATGAGTCTCGCCGTCGGCGGCTTCGGACTCTGCGGCATCCCCGAACAGCTGATCATTGCGTTGCGGGACTCCGGGATCCGCGACCTGACGGTCTACAGCAACAACGCCGGAGTCGACGACTGGGGTCTCGGGCTCCTTCTGCAGACCAGGCAGATTCGCAAGATGGTCTCGAGCTATGTGGGTGAGAACGCGGAGTTCGAGCGCCAGTTCATGGCCGGGGAACTCGAGGTCGAGTTCAATCCCCAGGGCACCTTGGCCGAGCGCATGCGGGCAGGAGGTGCGGGCATCCCGGCGTTCTACGTCCGCACCGGAGTCGGGACCGCGGTGGCCGAAGGCAAGCCCACCGCCGAGTTCGACGGGGAGACCTACGTCCTCGAGCGGGGCATTCGAACCGATCTGTCGCTGGTGAAGGCCTGGAAGGCCGACCCCGCCGGCAACCTGGTCTACCGGAAGACCGCCCGGAACTTCAATCCGCCCGCCGCCACCTGCGGGCGGGTCTGCGTGGCGGAAGTCGAGGAGATCGTGCCGCTCGGATCGCTCGATCCGGACGGGATCCACACCCCCGGGATCTACGTCGATCGGATCGTGCAGACGGTCTCCGAGAAGCGGATCGAGCAACGGACGATCCGCCCGGTCTGACGCCTTTCGGCCACCGCTGGACCTGAACCGCGGCCGACCCAGTCCGTACGAATGGCGAACGGCCGGTGGGAAGGACCGGAAACGCCAATTCCAAGGCGAAACCGCCCACCTTCGCGCCGATATCCTCAGGTGTTCGGTCGCTCCCGACATATCGAGCGGGAGTCGCCGTTGGCGGACCTCGCTCAACAGTCCCGCAACCGAGGGAAGAGGATCATCCCATGACGACTTTTCGAACCTCCCGATCAACCCGAACGCTCGTCCTCGCGACCGCGCTGACGGCGGCCATCGCCGGGCCGGTCGCCGCCCAGTTCGGTGGCGATGCCGGACTTGCCAACGCGTTCCGTCAGGACTTCTACCGGCGCGACCTCCTGATCTTCAACGAAGTGCTCGATCTCGAGGATTGGCAGCGTCCGATCATCGAGGTCCTGCTCGACGACTACGCGGCCTCGTTCGAGGCCGGGCTTGCGGGCATGCGCGACGAGATCTCGAAGATCCGGGTGGACGTCGGGGGCGACGATGGCTCGCGGATCATGGAGCGGATGATGGGACCGCTCTCCGCCTGGGAGCGGGAGAAGGTCGTGCTCCGTGACCAGTTCCTCGCGAACGTCCAGACCCAGCTTGGTCCCGGCCAGATCGAGCGCTGGCCCGCACTCGAGCGGGCCATCCGACGCGAGAAGGAACTGCCGCAATCGGAGCTCTCCGGCGAAGGCATCGATCTGGTGATGGTTGTGCAGAGGCTCGACCTTCCCGGGACCGTCGAGGACGACATCGCCCCGGCGATCGCCTCCTACGAGAACGAACTCGATGCGGCTCTCGTCTCGCGAACCCGGCGGGTCGAGGAACTTCAGCCGGCGGTTCGAGCCGCGATGCAGTCGATGGACTTCGAGCGAGGTCTGCAGGTCATGCAGCAGATCATGGCGGCACGGATCGAGGTGCGAAACGCGCAAGACCGTGGCATGGAGTCGATCGCGGCAGCGATGCCGCAGGAGCAGGCGACGCTCTTCCTTCAGGAGGCCTGGGAGATCGCCTATCCGAAGGTCTACGGCCCCAATCCGACCATCGCCTTCATCGAGGCCGCGAAGGCGATTGCCGATCTCACGCCGGAGCAGGTCGAGGGGATCGCCGCGATCGAGCGCGACTACCTCGCCCAGCTCGACGTCCTCAACGCGAGGCTTCGCGAGCTCTACCGGACCGAGGAGCCCCGCGAGCCGCAGCGGCGCTTCGAACGCATCCTTCAGCGTCAGCGAGGCGAGACCCCCTCCCGCGAACTCGCGGGCGATCCGAAGTCGATCCGCGACGTGCGTGGCGATCGCGAGGAACTCGGCCGCCGCACCCGCGAGGCGATCCTCGCGCTGCTGACGCCCGAGCAGACCTCCAACCTGCCGGGCTTCGCCAAGCCGGGCGACCTGCGGAAGAATCTCGACGGCGGATTCCAGGACACGCCATCGGTCAACACCAGCGGCCTCGGCAGCCGTGCGATCGGCGAAGCGGATCGCCGACGCGAGGCGCTCTCGCCCAAGGATCACAGCCCCAAGCTCGGCGACGGCGCCAAGTCCGCCGAATCCGATCGCGTGCTGCAGGCCCCTTCGCCGCGTCGTGGTGGACGTTCCTCGTCGCCGAGCGGCTCGTCCTCCGGCTCCAATCGAATCGACTGATGCCGTCCGCCTGCACGCACCCGGAATGAACGACGTGACCGATCTCGCCGCCAGCCTTCCCCACGCCAACGGACTGCCCGTCGACCCCGCAGCCGGGCTGCGTCCTCGGTGCGAAGTCCTGGGAATCGAATGGCTCGAGAAGGCTCCGTCCATCTCCGAAGAGGCGCTCGCGCTTCTCGAGGCGGACGTCGCGGTGCGCCTGCGGGCCGTGCCCTACGCGATCGATGGACGTCGCCTCGTCGTCGCGATGGCGGACCCGACCGATCTCGCGTCGGTGGATGAACTCGCCGCGATGACCGGACGGGCGATTCGCCGCACGGGCATCGAACCATCCGCCTTCGCCGAGCTGATGCGTCTCGGCTACGGCACCACCGCGGCCCGCATGGCGCAGAGCCTCGCGGACGAGAGCGGTCTCGCAGCGCCCGACATCGAGCACAACCTCGATGCGATCGAGGCGGAAGACGTCCACCGGATGGCGGAGCAGCCGACGCTCATCAATCTGGTGAACCTCCTGCTGCTCGAAGCGATCCAGTCCCGCGCGTCCGACGTGCACATCGAGCCGTTCGAGAGCGAACTGCGCGTCAAGTACCGCATCGACGGCGTGCTCGTCTCGCAGCCGCAACCGCCCAAGCATCTCCAGGCGGCCCTGATCGGCCGCGTGAAGATCATGGCGAACATGAACATCGCCGAGCGTTACGTCCCGCAGGACGGGCACATCACGCTTCGGTTCGAGGGACGCAAGGTCGACATCCGCGTCTCGACCGTGCCGACCCTCTACGGCGAGAGCGTGGTCATGCGACTGCTCGACAAGAGCTCGCTGCCGCTCGATCTGGTGAGTCTCGGCATGAGCGAGACGCACCGGGGGCTCATCGACCGGATGATCGCCAAGCCGCACGGCCTGGTGCTCGTGACCGGCCCGACCGGATCGGGCAAGACGACCTCGCTCTACGCGGCGCTCAGCAAGCTCTACGACCCGCGCAAGAAGATCATCACCATCGAGGATCCCGTCGAGTACGAACTGGACGGGATCAACCAGATCCCCGTCAATCCGAAGCGCGGCCTCACCTTCGCGACCGGCCTGAGGGCGATCCTTCGACAGGACCCCGACGTCGTGTTCGTCGGCGAGATCCGAGACGCGGAGACGGTCGACATCGCGATCCGCTCCGCCCTCACCGGCCACCTCATCTTCAGCACCCTCCACACCAACGACGCGATCAGTTCCGTCGGCCGCATGGTCGACATGGGCGCCGAGCCGTTCCTGGTGGCGTCGGTCATCGAGGGACTGATGGCCCAGCGACTCGGACGCCGGATCTGCCGCCGTTGCGCGCAGCGTCGTCCGATGCCGGAGGACACCGCGATCCGGCTCACCGAGAAGGAGCGGGCGAAGTTCGGCGGACAGGTGACGGTCGGCGCCGGCTGCGAAGAGTGCAACGGCTCGGGCTTCAAGGGCCGGATGGGGTTCTTCGAGGTGATCCGCATCAACTCGGCGCTTCGCTCGGCGATCGCGGAGAACCGGCCGGTGCTCGAACTGCGCCGAATCCTCGGACCGGACTTCGTCACGATGCGGGTCGACGGCATCGAGAAGGCCGCGCTCGGACTGACCACCGTCGAGGAGGTCCTGCGAGCCACGCAGGATGTCGACGACGCCCTCGAGTAGACATCGCCGAGCCATGCCGACCTTCCGCTACCAGGCCATCGACTCGAACGGCACCGCCGCCGCGGGCACGCTCGACGCGCCCGATCGTTCGGGCGCGATGCGGCTGCTGGAGCAGCGCGGGCTGGTTCCGCTGGCGATCGACGCGGATGCGCCGGTCGCCGGCGCCGTCCGCGGGCGAGAGGTCCGGCCGACGATCAGCCGTGCCGAGACGGCGAACCTCGTTCGCGAACTCGCCACGGCGCTCGAGGCGGGACTTCCGCTGCTGCAGGCCCTTCGCACGACCCGACGTCAGGCTGGCAACCGGAAGCTCGAGGCGATCCTCGACTTCCTCATCGAGCGGGTCGAGGCGGGGCAGCCGCTCGCCAAGGCGGCGCAGGAGTACGGGCCTCCCTTCGACGATCTCGTGGTCGGCATGTTCCGCGCCGCGGACGCGACCGGGCGAACCAGCGAGATCCTTCATCAGCTCGCCGACCTGCTCGATCGCGCGGTCGAACTTCGTCGCGAAGTGACCGCCGCCACGGTCTATCCCCTCATCGTGGCGGGCCTGATTGCCGCGAGCACGATCGTCCTCGTCACGTTTCTGCTTCCTCGGCTCATGGCGCCGATCGCGGGCCAGACCGGAATGACGCTGCCCTGGCCGACGATGGTCCTGCTCTCGGTCGCCGACTTCCTCAAGACCTGGTGGTGGGCGGTCGCCGGCGCCGTCGTGGGCCTCGTGTTCCTGTGGCGGTGGTGGATCCGCGATCCCGGCAATCGCCTGCTCTTCGACACCGCGGTGCTGCGAATCCCCGTGCTTGGCCGGCTGCTGCGAGACGTCGCCGTCGCGCGATTCACCCGCACGCTCGGAACGCTCGCCTCGGCCGGCGTTCCGATCCTCACCGCACTGCGCATCGTTCGAGACACGCTCGGCAACACCGCGCTCATGAAGGCGATCGACGAGGTTGGCGACAAGGTCACCACCGGCCAGTCGCTCGCCGATCCGCTCGAGCGATCGGGCCACTTCCCGCCGCTTCTCATCCAGATCGTCAACATCGGCGAGCGATCCGGTCGCCTCGAGAGCATGCTGCTCCACGCCGCGACCGCCTTCGACCGTCAGGTGAACTCGTCGCTCCGCATCTTCACGAAGGCCCTGCCGCCGCTGCTGCTGGTGGTGATGGCCTCCATCGCCGCCTTCGTGCTCGCCGCGATCATTCTTCCCCTGCTGCAGATGCAGGAGGCGATCGGCGCCTGAGCCGATCGCGACGTTCCCGAACCCTCTCACCAGGATCCGAAGACCGATGGACCGCAACCGCCGCCATGCCCGTCGCCAAGACCGTTCCCTCCGACGCGGCTTCAGCCTCATCGAGGTCATCGTCGCCGTCACGATCATCGCGATCCTCGCGGCGCTGGTGCTGCCCCGGCTGACGCGGTTCATCGGGCAGGCCCAGGAGAAGAAGGCCTTCGCCGACGTCGCGAGCCTCGCCCAGCAGGTCAAGCTCTACATGACCGAACAGGGCATGAGCCGTCTGCCCGACGACTTCACCCTCGAACTGCTGCTCGAGGGCGACGATCCGTACCTCGACAATCGCGATCAGCTGATCGATCCGTGGGGCAACACCTACGCGATCATCATTCCCGGCGAGTTCAACGTGGACTTCGACGTCGTCTGCTACGGCTCCGACGGCCAGCGGGGTGGCGACGGCGACGCCGCGGACATCGTGCACGGCAGCCGCCGGTGAATCCATGGAACGCCTGCGACCATCGCTTCGCGTGAGGTCGGCCCCGCGACGGCGGGGCTTCACGCTGATCGAAGCGCTGCTGGTGGTCGCGGTGCTGGCGATTCTCGCAGGGCTGATCGTGCCCCGCATGGGGGGAATCACCCGCCGGCAGGAGACCGTCGCGATCGACCGCGTCGCCGACCTCCTCACCATGTTCGCCTTTCGAAGCTCCGCCGGGAAGCAGCCGGTGGGGCTGATGTACGACGGCCGGAACCGCACCTTCGAACTGCTGATTCTCGACATCGATCCGACGCAGCAGGGCGATCCCGTCGTCTGGCAACCGGATCGCCTCAGCATGCCGGCGCCGCTGCCCGACGGCATGGAGCTTCGCTTCGCTCGCGAGGATCTCTCCACGCTCCCGGACACGGAGTGGATGATCGCGACGAAGCCCGGCGGCGAACGGCCGCGCATCGAGCTGCGGCTCGAGGGCCAGGCGGTCGAGGTCGATCTCCTGCTCGAGCCCTACGCGCTTGCGGCGCGACGGAGCGACCGACAGAACGTCGCGGTCCGCGAGCGCCGCGACCTCGACGAGGAAGGACTGGACCGCGAGCGATGGTGAGTCGCGCCCCTGCCGCTGCCGTCGCGCGTCGAGGATTCGCCCTCGTCGATGCCATCGTCGCGGGCATCCTGCTCGCCGTCGGCCTCGCGGCGATCATCTCGCTCGGATCCCGCGCGCTCTCGCTTCAGCAGCGCGGCGAGCGGGAGATCGTGGCCGCCTCGCTGCTCGACGAACTGCTCTCCACGGTCCTGATGGAAGGGCCCGCCGACTACGTCCAGCTGCACCCCACCTCCGGCCGCTTCGACGACCCCTTCGGCGACTTCGAGTTCGAGGTGATGATCGAGGATGGCAGCGCCGGAGTGCCCTTCAAGGTCACCGCGGTGGTGCGTCACGACTCGGGCGACTCCTTCCTCTGCGAAACCCTGATCGCGCCGAAGCTCGGCGAGGAGCCCGATCCGCCACGGGCGCCGCTCGAGCCGATCGACCGCGACGCCCTTCTGTACGGAGACGACGCATGAACCGATCCCATCGCCGCGGCTTCACGATCGTGGAGCTGATCGTCGCCGGCGTCATCGCGGTGCTCGTGCTCGGCGCCGTGACCTTCAGCCTCTCGCAGCTCGGCCGATCGAGGAACGTCACCTTCGCGCGACTCGAGAGTTCGATGCGGGCCCGCGCTGCGCTCGAGGCGGTCCGCCGCGACATCGCCGGCGTCATTCGCGACGCGGATCTCCTCAAGTGCCGCGTGCTCGTCACCGACGGAGCCGCGCCGACCGCCATCGGCATCGCCGATCGCGACGAACTGCTCCTCTTCTCGACGAAGCTGCAGGCCACCCGCGACGTCGCCTACAGCGGCGAGGGCATCGAGTACGAGACCCACTACCGAATCGAGGAGGACGACGCCGGTCCCGTGCTCTGGCAGCGGCGCGACTTCATGCCCGACGGCTATCCCGACGCCGGCGGCGTCGCGGTGCCGGTCGTCGAAGGCGTGCTCGGCTTCTCCGTCGAGGCCTACGACGGCGTCACCTGGTTCGACGAGTGGGACTCCGATCTCGACGGGCTGCCGTGGGCCCTGCGCATCACGATCACCACGGTGCCGGATGGGATCGACCCGAACGATTCCGATCCGATGGGCCTCGTCACGCTGCGCACCCTCGTGCCGATCGATCGAATCGTCCCGCCTCCGCAGGAAGTGGATGAAGAGGACGCGATGCTCGACGAGGAAGCGGCCGCCGGCGAGTTGGGTGGCGCCGGAGGCGATGCCGCCGGACTCGGCGAGGGCGGCGAAGCCATTCCGGGGCAGACGGGCCGCGCTGGTGGCGCCGGTGGCCCCGGGGGCATGGACGGCGGCGCGGGCCGAGGCGATCGAGGACCCGGATCCCGATCGGGAACGCGGGGCGGGGGACGCGGTGCGAACGATGGCGGCGGCGCTGGCGGCGGTGGCGGCGGCGGGCGTGGCGGTCCCGGCACCTCGAGTTCTCCAGGATTCCAGCTGGGTCCCGGCAGCTTCAATCCCGGCGCCACCGTCGGCCGAGGAAGCCGGTCGAACCGGCTCGGCAACACCCGGCCGGCGAACGGAGGCAACTGAGTGCGTCGAGGCGCCGTCGTCGTCATCGTGATCTGGGCGATCGCGATCGCCGCGTCGATCGTCGCCGCGGTCCAGTTGCTCGGATTCCGTCAGGCCACGATCGGTCGTGAGACGCTCGCGAAGGTTCAGGCCCGCTGGGCCGCGCGCGCCGGCATCGAGGAGATGATCGCCATCCTCGCGTGGCACGCGGAGAATCCCGATCCCGAAGACATGATGTCGGTCTACCGCGACCTCGAGGCCGCCGCCGACGGCGAAGTCGCGAGCGGCATGTGGCGAATCCGGCATCTTCGCGACGGCGTCGAAGTCCCCGGTCCGCTCGACGAGCACTCGCGGCTCAACATCAATCGACTGAGTCGCGGGGAGCTTCTCAACCTCGAGAACATGACCCTCGATGTCGCCGACGCCATCATCGACTGGCGCGATCAGGACGACGAGGTGACGGGCATCGGGGCGGAGGAGGAGTGGTACCGCAATCGCGGCACCGGGTACGCGCCTCGCAACGAGGACTTCCGGCATCTCGCCGAACTCGAGCTCGTCGCGGGCGTCTCGCCCGAGCGCCTTCGGGGCGAGGACTGGAATCTGAACGGGCAGCTCGATCCCAACGAGGACGACCGCGGAGCGAGCTTTCCCGACGACGATGGCAACGGCCAACTCGATGCGGGATGGTCCGCGGCGCTGACCGCCGCAAGCCGCGCGAGCGGCCGCACCGTCTCCGGCGAGGAGCGGATCGAGGTGGCGGGCAGCGACGAGGAGACCCTGACCTCCCGACTCGGCCTCGATGCCGAGCAGGCGAAGGCGCTCATCGCGTACGCCCAACGCCCGGACGCGACGATGGAGGCGCTGCTCATGCAGGATCTCGCGAGCCTCGCCTCCGGGACCTCGCCGAATTCGCAGCAGACCTCCGGCCGAAGCCCGCGATCCCGACGGAGCCGAGCCGGCGTCGATCGCAATGCGGCCCAGACCCCCGGCAGCGCGGCACGACCGCTCGATCGGGATCAGCTGCGGCTGGTCTTCCAGGAGGCCAGCATCGGGTCGACGGATCTCGATGAAGGCCCGGGCAAGCTGAACCTCAACACGGCGTCGCGCGAGGCGCTTCGCCTGCTCTTCCCGGACGATCCGGACATCGCCGACTCGATCATCTCCCTCCGACAGGGCCGATCGGAGGGCCTTCTCGGCATCGTCGACCTGCTCGACGTCGATAAGATCACGCCGCAAAGACTCGCGGCGATTCGGAATCAGGTCGATGTCGTCGGTGACGTCTTCACGATCTCGAGCCGCGGGCGTGCGGAGTCGACCGGACTCGAGGTCGAAATCCTCGCCACGGTCGATCGTTCGATCCTCCCCGTCCGAATTCTCGAGTACCGAGAGCCCTGAGCTCGATCGCCGAGTCCGTTTCCCTTGAACCGCCCGACCAAGACCTCCTCACGCCGCCGGCGAGTCCCGATGGATCCCTCGATCGTCGCGGTGGTCCGCCACGCAGGGCACGGCTCGTGGGACACGCTGCTGGCGATCGCCAACGACGGAGCCGTCCGAGTCCGCGAGCGGAGACGCCTCGCGGCCGAGGCGCTGGAAGCGTGGCTCGACGAGCATCGGGTCGGAACCAGACTCGCGGTCATTCCTTCCGCCGCCACCATCTGCAGGATGTTCCGCTTCCCCGGAGTGGCCCCCGACCAGCTTCGGCAGGCGCTCCGTCTTCAGGCGGAGACGCACCTGCTCGGCGGCGTGCCCCGCCATCGCACCGCGGTCGCCCCGCTTCCTCCGAGCCTCCTCGGACCGGATCCGGTTGGGCTACTGCTGGCCTGGCCCGAACAGTCCAACGCCGTGCTGCCCCCGGGCGCCGGTTGGCGAGTGGTCCCTGAAGTCCTCGCGCTGCTCGTGCTCCAACGCGCGAGCGGATCGCTCGAACCGGGATTCATCGCCGACGAGCGGGATGGTTCTGTCGGCGTCCTCCTTGCCGGGCCGCAGGGGCCGCTACTTCGCGCGACCTGCGAGGCCGACGAAGGGGGAGAGTGGCTCGCGACGATCCGCCGCGCGCTCGTCGAGACGGCGATGGCCGCCGGGCACGAGCCGGCCGAGGCGGCGCAGGCCGCCGATCGACTGCTCGTTGCCGCATCCGCCAAGGACGGGTTCGTCGTCAGCGGACCGGTGGCCCCGGGCGTCGCGTCGGACGATCGGATCGACTCGCTGCTCGTCGCGGCGGCCATGGCCGCCACCGGTCCTCTTCGCGAGTTCACC
>JBMSXH010000052.1:0-9912 GCA_049425445.1 Phycisphaerales bacterium
AGTTGCCGACCATGGCATCCAAGTCGCCGTCGCCGTCGAGGTCGCCGAGGGCGACGGACAAACTGTCGCGGTTCCCCAAGGCCTGGCCGGAGTCGGTGAACGCGCCCGCGCCGTCGTTGAGCCAGACCCGGTTGGGCTGATTGGCGTTGGCGACCATGGCATCGAGGTCACCGTCTCCGTCAAGATCGCCGACGGCGACGGAGTAGCTGTAGCTGTTCCCGAGGCCCTGCCCGGAGTCGGTGAAGACGCCACGCACCGTGGACGCCGCGAAACTCAGGCACGAATCGGACGCCTTGGCGCTCCCGCCGCCGAGGGCAGGCAGCACGACGAGAATCAGGACGGACTCACGAGTGAAGGACATGGCTTGACTCCTCGGAGCTCTTCGGATGGAACGATTCCTCCGGACACCTATTCACCAATGCCGAACGTACTGATGGCGGCGATGCGGATCAAGACCAGGGGCGGAGGTTTGGACCGCTCCCGATCGGAGTCCGTCCGAGAGGCGGGGCCGAAGCAACCAGGCGTTGGCGGCCGGCCATTCGAGGCTCGTGGGTCGGATCCTCTGAGGACCTCCGGCGAACGAGAACGGGCCGCCGAGGGAGTCGGCGGCCCGTGTCTGGTTCTCGAGCGATCGGTCGAATGCGGGGCACGCGCCGCCGCAGGCTGGATCGAAGCGGACTCGGTGTCAGTCGGCACCGTGGAAGGGACCGGCGCACTCCACCAACAGCTTCGCCGATCCGTCGGGCTGCAGCTCGATGAGATTGCCCCACTGGCCGAATCCGGTCAGCTTCCCGTCGGCATCGTGGGTCTGCCACAGGCCGTTGTGGGCGATCAGCGTGTCGGAGATCCGCCGCGCGCGGAGTTCGGTGGCCGACAGGGTGTCGCCGGCAAGCCGCTCGTTCGCGGACTTCGCGATTGCCGCGCGCCCACGATTGGCAGTCGGTACCGGCGCGATGATCTGCGCACCATCGGGCGCGAAGGCCGAGGCCAGCATCTCGCCGTCCCCGGTGTTGAACCCTTCGAGGTAGAGATCGATCAACCCTTGCAACGCCGCGATCTGTTGAGCGCCGACGTTGCGATCGGACCCCGCCGGCGGCGTCGCCCGGACGGTCATGTTCGCGAACCGATCGGGATCCGCGTCGGCGGCGGGTTCGGCGTGAGCCGATTCCAGCAGCAGGCGAAGACCATCGTCGGTCTGCCGGAACACGTTGCCCCACTTGCCGGTCAGGGTGACGGTGCCGTCCGGATCGGTGGCCTCGAATCGGCCATCGGCGATCACGATGCCGTTGCCGAGATCGCGAGCATGCGCGACGGTGATGTTCAGATTCACCTTCTCGGTGAGGGACGGATCACCCATGGTTTGCGCGAAGGAGCGGGCGATGGCATCGCGACCGGCGGCCGGAAGTTGCTCGCCACTGACGACGCGAACACCGTCGTCGGTGAACAACCCGGCCAGGCCGTCGCTGTCGCGCTCGTTCCACTCGACGAGGAACTTCGTCGTGAACTCGTCGATCTGCGCTTCCGCCTTGGGCTGGGACGCTGGTTGTTTGGGAGATCCTGCGCAGGAGCACAGGCCGATCAGGGCGAGTGTCGCCAATCCAGAGAAGAGCTTCATGGTCGAGAGGGTACGGGTCGAGCAGGCCTCGTGCGAATCGAACGGGCCTGTCACCTGCCGATCCCGTGGACGATCGTGCGGCCGATGCGTCGTCGCATCGATTGCTCGATCGAGATTCTGTTCGGCAACGTATTGTGAAGAATGCAGTTGGGCGTTCGACGATGTCGCTGCGGCACGGGGCGACGAGCCCATCGCACGGCGTCGCTGCGCCGCCGGCTGGAGGGTCGGCGGGCTCTCAAGCGGTGAATCCGGCGGATTTCGGGCAAAAAGCGCGGGAATCGCGGGGCGCGTCGTGGCACCGGCAGGCTCGGACACTAGATTTTCAATTGTCTGGTCATCGCCCCGAGTCCGTCGTGGGAGCGTGGGTGAGGCCCCATTGGAGCAGCGAGAACATGTTGAAGCACTCACGGTGGACACTGCCGCTCGTCGGATCGATGCTGCTGGGTTCTGGTTCGGTCGCCGTCGCCTCGGGAGCCAAGGACACCTATGCCGCCGGCGCCGCCGTGGCGTGGCTTCCGGAGGAGTTCGTGCTCGGCGGCGCGATTCCGCTCGGCGCGAACTTCGCATTCCCCGGCAATCCGCTGGTGCCGACGGTCAACGGCGGTCCGGTCCCGCTCTACGACCCCTCGGCGCTGGTGCCGACGAACATGCTCGTCGAGGCGACCGGTACCGACCATGGAGACGGCTCCTGGTCGGTGGGGCTCGAGGTGTTCACCATCGATGGCGCTCCGTTCGTCGGCGATTCGACGCCGCTGATGGTCCCGACCAAGTGCTGCGGGATGGTTCCTGCGACCGACTTCGTCATCGACCTCGGCAACGGGTATCAGGTGCCCGGATTCCCGACGGACGGAGTCGCGATCGACGGCGACACCGCGACCTCGTATCAGGTGTTCGTCGAGTACTACTTCTACCGTCTCGACGGATCGGAGAACCGCGAGTTCGGCGACACCACCGGACCATTCCTCCGTCCGGAGGGCTTCTGCTTCGCGTGGGGCTACGCGATCGCCGATGCGTTCACCATGAACCGCGCCGGCTTCATCGCGACCTTCGTGCCCTACGTCGAGCCGAAGTGCCCCAAGAGCTGCCCCGATCTCAACGGCGACTGCGTGGTGTCCGGCGACGACCTCGCGTCGATGCTCTCCCAATGGGGCATCGAGGACTCCTATGCCGACGTCACCGGCGACGGCGTGGTCGACGGCGCCGATCTCTCCTCGCTGCTCTCGGCGTGGGGCGAGTGCGACGGGGGCTGAGCGCGGGACTCGGCAACGATCGCCGTCGAACGGCATGCTCGCGGACAATCGCGCGGGGTTCGCGCGCCCTCGCACGGGGCAGCGCCGGGTGGTGAGGCCGCGCGTCGCCGACGCCGCTCGGGATCGGCCACCGGAAAGAGGCTTCCGGCGCGATCAGAGCAGGTTCGCGAGCGGTCCCCAGCGTTGGAACATGATCGCGACGTCGCCCGGTCCGATCACGCCGTCTCGGTCGAGATCGCCGATCGATGGATCGATCTCGTTCCAAAGGCCGAGCAGGATCGCGAGATCGGACGCGGAGATCGTGCCGTCGACGTCGAGATCGCCCAGCCGCGTCGCGACACCCTCGAGCACTTGCCGAGGCGTGGCGAGGCTTCCGAACCAGAACTCGGCATCGCCGCTCACCAGAAACTCGCTGATCGCGAACCCCCTCAGCGACGGATCGTCGCTCCAGTTCCAGGTCCATCCGAGCCCGGTGTAGGGAAAGGCCCGATCGGCCTCGAGGTCGTAGCTCATGCTGCTCCACGCTTCGAGCCACGACGCGTAGGCCCGCGGCCCCGGGAATACCGTGAAGGGACGCTGCCATTGGCCGTTCTTCAATACCGTCGGGGCGAACCCCATGAACTCCGTCGACGGCGAGGAGGGGGTGAGGGTGAACTCGTAGGACGTTCCATTCCAGTCGGGGACGATCGCCTCTTCGATCGCCGGAGCGAACGACGGTCGAGTCACGAACCGAGGCTCGACGTAGAAGGTCAGCACCATCGCCTCCGAGGACGGCTCCATGCCGAGCGACTGCAGCATCCGCGCGGCGACGGCGTCGCTGCCATCGAGCGGCAACCCGTTTCGAAGGTAGTACTCCGCCGCGGCGCCGGCGAGGGTCGTCCAGATGTTGGATCGGTAGAAGCCGCGCGAGTCGACGGTGTAGCGGTCGAGCGGTGCCGCGTTCTCGTACGGCACGAGATAACTCGTCAGCGTGGCCAAGGCCACCACCTCGACCGAGCGGGTGCCGCCCGCCCCGTCGGAGACGACGATGGTCTCGAGTTCGTCCGGGCCGATCGTTCGAAGAGACTCGAACACCTCGTCCGGATGCTGGATGAAGCGCTGCATCGAAGCCTCGACGACACCGGCGGTGTAGTCGGCTTGACGGGCGTCCGCGGGGGGCGCCACGATCAACCACGCCGAGAGGATCGCGACGACGAGCGAGGCGGATCGCGAGGCCGGGACTCGGCAACACGGACGGTGAGGCGTCATGGAATCTCCGGGGTTCGACCGTTCGGTCGAACGCCGAACCAACCCTAGGGCAGGAGCACGGGAGTGGAAGCGTATCTCCTCGCAATCCAGCATCTTGGCCGACTCGCCCGCTCGATCGTGAGACTTCGCGGACCACTCGATCGCGCGGCGCTCGCGGCCTCCGGCCTCGGAGGGGATCCTCGTCTCGAGCGGTGGTCTCCGGCCGACTCGAGGAGCCTGCCCGATCCGACGGATCATTCCATCGACTCGGGCAGCCGAGTCGCCGGGCTGACCATCGCGATCCGAACCACCACGAGACTCATCAAGGCGATCGAGGCCAGGTCCCAGCCCGGCGGGATCACGGCCGCGCCGCCTCCGAAGTTGCCGAGCCACGAGATGGCCACCATCGACGTCATCCATGGCAGCAGCCAACGCAGTCCTTCGGCGTCGAGCGCGGCCTCTGACCGGCGGAACCGGTGGATCGCCGCGAACAGCGCGCCAAGCGCCGCCAGCAGGCCGAAGCACACGCGATTGGTCTCCCATCCGCACCAGTAGACGATGACGTTGGCGGCGACGAATGCGACTGGTGCGACCAGTCCGGCCGCCGGAAGCCGAAACCCACGCGGGACATCGGGGGCGCTGCGACGCAGCGCCAGCAGCGCCAGCGGGCCGAAGGCGAGCGAGATGATCTGGATGGAGCTCAGGAACGAAACCACCGACTGCCAGGTCTGGGATGGCGCGAAGAACACCAGCCCCACCACGAAGTTGACGCCAAGCGCGAAGGCGGGCACACCTTTCCGATTGAGCCTCGCGAAGGCGTTCGGCAACTGGCCGTTGTGGGACATCGCGAGCGAGAGTCGAGCGCTCGCGCCGGAGACCACCAAACCGCATCCGCCCGGCGAGACCAGGCTGTCGATGAAGATCACCTTGGCGAGCCACGCCAGTCCCGCGGCGGCCGCGAGTTCGACGAATGGTCCCGAGGCGACGTCGCTCGAGAGCTTCGACCAGCCGTCGGCGAGGCCGGACTTCGGGATCGCACCGAGGAAGCCGACCTGAACGAGGATGTAGATCCCGCCCGTCAGCAGCACCGATCCGATCAGGGCGATCGGAATGTCTCGCTGCGGATTGCGGGCCTCGCCAGCCATCTCGATGGCCACTCGAAAGCCGAGCATCGCGAACAGGGCGCCGCCGGTCGACACGCCGGCGAAGACGCCCGACCACCCGGTGGGCATGAATCCGCCGTGGTCCGTGAAGTTGGTCGAATCGAATCCACGCGTCATCAGCAGGATCGGGATCGAGACCGGAATGACCACCTTCCAGAGCGTCACGATCTTGTTGCTCTCGGCGAACCAGGACACGCCCATCAGGTTGATCGCGGTCATGCCAAGCAGCAGACCCGTGGCCGTGAGCATCCCGAGGCCCGAGAGCGAGCCCGACCCGTCGGTCGCCAGCAGCCACGGCCACTCGACCGCCAGGTAGCGCAGCATCGCCTGCACTTCGATCGGCGCGATCGCGACGTAGCCCAGCCAGCAGGCGATGGCCGAAACGAACCCCGTGAGATTGCCGTGGGAGAAGTAGCTGAAGCGGGCCAGACCGCCCGCCACCGGGAACGCGGCACCGAGTTCCGCGTAGACGAGTGCCAGGACCATCGCGATCGCGATCGCGATCACCCAGCTGAAGACGGCGCCCGGGCCCGCGATCTGGGCCACGAACATCGGAGCGAACATCCACGCGCTTCCGATGATCGCGCCGGTCGAGATGGCGAGCAGCGGCAGGGCGCCGAGGCTCTTCTCAAGATGGTTCTTGGGCATGTTGAAGCGGACGACTCCGATCGAGGTTCGATGAGGGGGGGCATGGTGCATGCTCCGGCTCGGAAGTTCAACTCCGGCGACGTTCGAAGCGGAGACGCTCGGAGGCATGGACGCGATCGAGTCGATTGGACTTCGAGACCGGGCGTCGTCGGCGAGCCATCCGAGCCGCGCGACATGCTCGACGCGTCTCGGCCGAACGGTCGGGCCCGAGCGCCGAGGACACACTGAGCCGAGCGTTCCTTGGGGCCATCGCGAGGCTCGTGCTCGCGGCCAGCATGAAGGCGGTCCGCCGAGCCGTTCAGGAATTGCCGGCCCGCTGCCTCGCCCAGACGATCCAGGAGGAGTCGGAGAAGGGGTTCGGGCCCTCGCCGCGGAGACTGCGGTGGATGAAGCTCAGTTGGGCCGCGTGGTAGAGCGCGTGCGTCGGAACCTGCATGCACGCGTCGCTGCAGCGCTGCTTGAAGACCTTGCCGTCGCGGACGCGCTCGACGATGCGGTCACACTCCGGCGGCGTGAGCGCGGCGAGATAGCGGTCCCACTCGGCGCGGGTCGCCTTCCACTGGCGCTCGATCGCCGCGAGATCGGCATGGCTCTCGCGGGTCGGCCAGACGACTCGATCGACGGTGCCGGTGACGACGCCGATCCAGATCATCTCGGCGCCGAGGAGGTGGAGGAGCGTCTCGAAGACCGAGCCGAGTCCGATCGGCAACGTGCGGTGGAGCTCCTCGTCGGAGTAGGTGCGGGCGGTCGCCATGAACCGATCGGTCGACCAGCGGAGGAACTCGTGGGCTTCGCGGATGGATTCGGGGGAGGGCATGGGGACAAGAAGAGGAGAGGAGGAGAAGAGGAGAGGAGGAGACGAGGAAACGTAGTAAGGAGAGAGGAGTGAGGAGAGAGGAGTAAGGAGTGAGGAGAGAGGGGAGCTCAATCGAGCACCGGATCGAGCGCGTCCATCAGCCGATCGATCTCCTCGACCGTGTTGTAGTGCACCGCGCTCACGCGAACGACGCCGGGGTCCGGTTCGATGCCCATCGCGGTGCAGAGCCGATGGGCGTACATGTGCCCGTGGCGGATGCCGATGCCGGCGGCGTGTGCCGCCTTGACGATCGCCCGCGGATCGAGCGACTCGTGGAGGAACGAGACCGTCGCGACGCGATCCTCGGTCGAAGCGGACGTCGGCCCGATGATCCGCACCTTGGAGTGGGCCGCGAGGCGCTCGAGCAGCCGCGACTGCACCGGCGCTTCGAGCGCCGTCATCGCGGCGAATGCCGCAGCCACCGTCGGGAAGGTGATGCGGTCGGCGCTCGCAGCGAGATCCGACACGTCGATCTCCGCGTCGGGCTCGGCCTCTCCGGCGAGGATCTCGAGCAGCCGCGCGAGGCCGACGATGCCGGCGCAGCCCTCGTGGCTCGCCCCGCCAAGTTCGAACTTGTAGGGCACGTCGCTCCGAGGAATGAAGAAGTGGTTGGGGCCTTCGAGCGGACGCCGCGGATCGTCGAGCGCCTCGAAGCGGCAGAACATCGCGCCGAGATGCGGCCCGTAGACCTTGTAGGTGCTCCAGATGGAGAAGTCGCATCCCCACGCCCGAACGTCGATCGCGCGGTGCGGCGCGAAGGCGACGCTGTCGACGACGACCCTGGCCCCGGCCGCGTGGGCAAGCCTGGTGGCGGCGGCGACGTCGACGATCTCTCCGAGGAGGTTCGAGACCTGCGGGAACGCGACGATGCGGGTGCGATCGGAGAGCACCGACCTCAGCCCGGCGAGGTCGAGCGAACCGGTCTTCGGATCGACCTTCCACCAGCGGATGGTGGCGCCGAGGCGCTCGAGCGCCAGCCAGCATCCGACGTTCGATTCGTGGGCCTGATCGCAGACCACGATCTCGTCGCCCGCGACGATGGTGCGCCCGATCGCGTGGGCGAGCACGTGCATGAGGCTCGTCGAACTCGAGCCGAGCACGACCCGGCCGAGCCCCTCGCCGTTGACGAAGCGATCCATGAACCGATGGGCCCGCTCGACGGTCGCGGTCGCGCGGTCGCTCGCGGGATACCCGGCGCCGAGTTGGACACAGTCGTGCAGGAGGTGATGCCGGACCGCATCCGCGACAAAGCGAGGCACCTGCGAACCTCCCGCGTTCTCGAGGAGCACGGTGGGCGCCGCGAGGGCTGGGTACAGCGACCGGATCCCTTCGATGGTTGAGACGTGCCCGTTCATGACCGAGCAGCGTACCGAGGCGACGATGTCGACGATCGGGGCGGGCGGATCCGCGACGGCGAGCCCGTGGCCAGGCGGGTGCGACCGCGGCGTGCGTGGAACCACTCAGCCTGAGCAAGGGTCCTGCCTCGGCTCGAGAGGCGTCGGTGCCTGGCGGTGCCCGAGAGAGCCCCGCGCCGGGCGAACGATCCGGTCCTCCCCGCAGCGAGTCGCATTGTTCGCATCAAGTCGTTGGTGGACGTGCCAGCCGGCGGTAGGCTGCGTGATCGTCACGCGACCTCGGACCTTCAGAGGAGCACCGTTCCATGCTTTGGAAGTCAAGCACCACCATGACGTGCTGCGCCGCCGCTGGCCTCGCGTCCTGGTCATCGCTGGTGGCTGCGGCCGGCATCGACACGTACTCGGTCGCCGTCGCGACGGTGGCGTTCGACGGTCCGCTCGAGCCGCAGTACTTCCTCGGGTACTCCGCGTTCGCGATCGACGACGCCTCGGATGGCGATGGGCCCGTGGTGGGTTCCCCTTCGATGCTTCGAGATGCTGACGGCGAGGCGCTCTTCGAGTCGACTGTGCTCGTGACCGACCTCGGCGTCGGGGCGTTCCGCGTCGTCGCGACGCTCTCCGCGATCGCGGGCACCCTCTTCGACTCGATTCCGGCGTCGGCGATGACGATCGACGGCGCGGGCGGACCGTGGTCCGCCAACGCCTTCAACTACACGGTCGGCAACATCCTCGGATTCCCGGATGTCGAGCGCGACGGAGTCGACATCGGGACGGAATGGGCCTACATCGCTGGCGAGGTTCGCCTGAGCAGCGCGGATCAGGACTGGGTCTTCGACCACATGCAGTTCTTCCATCCCTCGGAGTTCGAGGGGGCGTCCCTGACCGATGTCCACCTCGGATACAACCTCGCGATGGGGCTTCTGGAGAGCACCGGCGCGAACTCGATGACGATCACGGTCGAGGTCGTGGCCGTCCCGACACCGGCTGCGATCGGTCTGTTCGCGATGACGGGCCCGATCGCCCGACGACGTCGTCACTGACAACAGTCGATTCCGGGCGTCTGGCTTCCGAACGCTTGACTCGATGCCGAGGCTCGGCGGCCACGCGGATTCGTCCTCCCGGCCGACACCGCGGACACTTCTCGTAGGCACGCGCCCGAGCGAGCGCGTCATGAGCGGCGCGAGGATCGCACTGACGTAGGTCCGGATCGATCGGCCGACCAAGTGGAACGTTGCACCGCCGCGTCGGGGGATCATCGTTGCGCGATGCAGCCCTCGATCAGCCGATTCACCTGCGAGGCATGCGTCCACGTGAGGAGATGCCCGCGTTCGGTCAGTCGTTCGACGCCGTCGATCGAGATCGGCGGGGGCGGGATCACCGGATCGCGTTCGCTGTGGACATGCAGGATGCGGACGCCGACTTCGCGAAGGCGCCGCTCGTCGGTGTCCTCGAACCGCCACCGGCAGGCCACGCGGGCGAGGCGGCGAAACTGCGCCACGTCGAGTTCGGCGGCCATGCGCTGCAGTTCAAGCGTCTGCTCGTGATCGAGCCCGCACGCGCGGGCGAAGGGCTGCGCGATCAACTCGGCCGCAGCCCAGCCGATCGTGGCGTCGGGAAGCAGGGTGCTCGCGGCGACCTGAAGCCGGAAGCGAGACGTGAGTTGCGAGGTCCGCCGCAGACCGCTCACGAGGACGATCGCTCGCGGGGGCGTTTCGCCGCGTCCGAGCAGGCGGCGGGTCATCGACAGGGCGACCTGGCTGCCGAAGGAGAATCCCACGAGGACCGTTTCGCGATGGAG
>JBMSXH010000053.1:0-9891 GCA_049425445.1 Phycisphaerales bacterium
CAGGACTTCCCCGCGGCGCTCGACATCTCCGGCAGCCCCGTGCTCGGGCGAAGCTGGCTCGTGGGCTCGGACTTCCCGATCGACGCCAACGACCTCTCGGGCACCGCAAGCGAGTTCCAGACCGTCGAGCAGGCGCTCTTCCCCGGCAACTGGATCCTCCGCGCGATCGTGCGCGACTCGAGCGGCGACTGCGACGCGAACGGCGTGCCCGACGCGTGCGACATCCTGAACGGGCTCTACAGCGACGTCGACGGCAACGGCGTGCCCGACGAGTGCGAGGACTGCAACCAGAACGGCGTCCCCGACGGGGTCGACATCGCCTCCGGAGCGAGCGTGGACTGTCAGCAGGACGGCGTGCCCGACGAGTGCCAGGGGCCGTTCTTCGACTGCGACGGCGACGGCGTGCCCGACGTGTGCGAGCTCGACGGCAACGACTGCAATCGCAACGAGATCCCCGACAACTGCGAGATCGATGCGGGCGACGTGTTCGATCTCGACGGCAACGGCGTGCCCGACGAGTGCGAGGACTGCAACCAGAACGGCGAGGTCGATTCCTTCGACATCCTCTTCGGCGACAGCGAGGACTGCGACGGCGACGGCGTGCCCGACGAGTGCCAGTTCGGCACGCCGGAGACCGATTTGGCCTACGTCGTCGACGACGGAACCCGGGAGTCGAACCTGTCGATCATCGGCGCCACCTCCGCCGCGTGGATGCACTCCTATCAGGTGGTCGAAGGCCACGAGTGGATCGGCGGCATCGAGGTGATGTGGGGCAACACCTACGCGGGGATTCCCGCGAGGCTCGTCGTCTGGAGCGATCCGGACCAGGACGGCTCGCCGCTCGATGCGCAGGCGATCTCGATCGGCGAGGTCCTCACCCGCAGCGTGAACAACGACACCTTCGTGCAGGAGACGATTCCACCGGTCTACGTCGGGCCGGCCGGAACCCGCTTCTTCGTGGGCGTGCTCGTGCCGGACATGCAGGGCACCGCGCCCACCGCGCTCGACATCGACACCGACAGCAACCGCTTCTGGGTCGCGGCGGGCCTCTTCGAACTCGATCCCAACGATCTCGGCGGCCAGGGCTTCCTTGCGCCGTTCTCGAACTTCGACGGCATGGTCCGTGGCCTCGCGTTCGACGGACTCTTCCCCGGCGACTGCAACCGGAACGGGATCATCGACGCCTGCGACATCCTCGACGGCTTCGAGAACGACGCCAACGGCAACGGCGTCCCCGACTCGTGCGAGCCCTGCCCGGCGGATCTCGACGGCAACGGCTCGATCGGCGCGGGCGATCTGGCGATCGTCCTCGCGTCGTGGTCGATCGGCGGCTCGTGCGGATCGTGCCTGGGCGATCTCGACGGCGACGGTGTCGTGAACGCGGGCGACCTGGCGGCGGTGCTGGCCGCATGGGGGCCGTGCGGGCCGTGAGGGGCCGCGCTCCGGTCTCCTCTCTCCTCCTCGACTCTTCTCCTTTCTCGCGCAGCGATAGCATGACCCCATGCGAACCACCCAGTTCCGCGCCTCGGGCGCCGCGTGTCTGCTCGGATCGATCGTGGGGCTCTCCGGCTGCGGCGGCGGCGACGCGCCGCCTCCGGTGATCGAGGAAGAGGTCCTCGTCGAGGAGACCGTCGAGGAGATGCCCACCGGGGTCGCGGCCCCGGGCAGCCGGATGGCCCTTGGCAGCAGCGGCAGCGGAGGCGGCGCCTTCGATGGCAGTTCCGACGACTCGGGCTTCGAGGATGGCGGCGCCGACGCGGTCGTCGAGTCCTCGCGTCCCGAACCTCCGCCTCGCGGCGGGTCGAGCAGCGCGTCGCTTCCCGAGCCGCCGAAGACCGCGATCCCCGTCGTCGAACCCAAGGACGGCATCGAGGCGGTCTACGAGGATCCCAAGGGCCTCGAGCGCGGCGGCAGCGACCCGCGCTTCGCGGAGTTCCGCAAGCTCTGCGAGCAGAACACCGAGATGATGGTGCGCCTCGCCCGCGCCCGGCAGGCCATGAAGAGCGGCGGGTCTTCGGAGCAGGAGGCCTACCTCAAGATCGACGGGCAGTACGCGCAGTTCTCCGAACGGCTCAACGACTACATGGCGCAGCGCCGCTGGAGCGAGCAGGACCGCGAGGTGATGGGCTACCTGCTCTCGGTCTCGACCGAGGAGGCGCTTCGCCGCGTGCGAGCGGGTTCTTGAGCGGATCCGCCGCCGAACCGAGGACCATCCTCCTCACCGGGGCCACCGGCTACATCGGCGGCAGGCTCGCGCCGCGGCTCCTCGATCGCGGGCATCGCGTGCGGTGTCTCGCCCGCAGCCGGGCGAAGGTGCTCGCGCGGCCGTGGGCGTCGCGTGACGGCGTCGAGATCGTGGAAGGCGATGCGGGCGACGAGTCGACGCTGCACACCGCGATGCGGGGATGCGACGCGGCCTACTTCCTGGTGCACTCGATGGACGTCGCAGGCAAGGAGTACCGCGAGCGCGACCTCGCGATCGCGGAGGCCTTCGGCCGCGCGGCGGCCGACTGCGGAGTCTCGCGGATCTTCTACCTCGGAGGACTCGGCGAGACCGGCGAACGCCTGAGCGAGCATCTCTCCTCGCGCCGCGAGGTCGAGGCCGCGCTGCGGCGCAGCGGCGTCCCGACGACGGTGCTTCGCGCCGCCATGATCATCGGTTCGGGCTCGGCCTCCTTCGAGATCCTCCGATATCTCGTCGAGCGGCTGCCGATCATGATCACGCCGCGATGGGTCCGCACCGAATCGCAGCCGATCGCGGTGCGGGACGTGCTCCACTACCTGATCGCCGCCCTCGAGACTCCCGAGACCGCCGGCCGCACGCTCGACATCGGCGGCCCGGACGTCTGGAACTACGCGGAGGTGATGCGCGAGATGGCCAAGGCGCTCGGGCTGCGCCGGCGCCTCGTGATCCCGGTGCCGGTGCTGACGCCGCGGCTGAGTTCGCTCTGGATCCACCTCGTCACGCCGCTCGGGGCAAGCATCGCGCAGCCGCTCGCGGAAGGCCTTCGCAACCGCGTGGTCTGCCGCAACGACGAGGCGCAGCGACTCATGCCGCACCGCTGCCTCACGATCCCCGAGGCGATCCAGGCCGCCGTCGATCGATACTCGAGCGGCGAGGTCGAGACCGCCTGGTCGGATGCCGGCACGATGCCGGGCGATCCGCACTGGTCGGGCGGCACGATGTTCATCGACCGGCATGCGCTCCGGTGCGCAGCGTCTCCCGCCGCGGCGTGGCGGGCGATCTGCGGGATCGGCGGCGACCGCGGCTACTACGCGGCCGACTGGCTCTGGCGGCTTCGCGGTCGGATGGACCGGCTCGTCGGCGGGCCGGGACTTCGCCGCGGCCGTCGAAGCGCCACGCATCTGCGGATCGGCGATGCGCTCGACTTCTGGCGGGTCACTGCGATCGATCCGGGACGCAGGCTCGAACTGACCGCCGAGATGAAGCTGCCCGGCGTCGCCACGCTCACCCTCGAGGCGGAACCGCCGGAGGATGGCGAGTCCGGGTGCGTCATCGTCTCGACGGCACGCTTTCGGCCGCGTGGTCTGCTCGGCATCGCGTACTGGTACTCGGTGCTGCCGCTTCACGGCATCGTCTTCCGAGGCATGCTGCGCGGCATCGGCCGCACGGCCGAGTCCGCGACGGCGTGAGCGATCGCCGCTCCCGGGGGCGTTAGCATCGGGTCTCCAGGGCACGGCGCGAGCGGCGTCCCTTCGACGCCGAGGCGACCACGCCCCGCGGAGCCTCGACCGTGAGCATCTCGAACGATCCGCCGTCGCGTCGCGACCTGATCCTCCGCGCCTTCGCGACGCTCGCCGCCGCCGAGGCGGCTGGCGGGCTGCCCGCGCTGGCCTCGCCGCTGGCGACGAGTGCGGGGCAGGACGCGGATCCCACGGCGGCGAACGGCGCCATTCCGCCGGGCGTCGTCGAGATGGCCGAGAAGCTCGCCGGCATCGAGTTCACGCCCGCCGAGCGCGAGCAGATCGCCTCGACGATCGCCGAACAGCTCTCGTGGTTCGCCAGCCGCGCCTCGCAGGGACCGCTTCCCAACGCGCTCGCGCCGGCGACGGTGTTCCACGCGCTGCCGCCCGGAGCGCGACCGACCTTTCGCACCGCCGCGGGCGATGTCGCGGGCTACGTCGAGGCCGATCCGGGGCCGCTGCCGGCGAAGGAGATCGACCTCGCGTTCGCACCGGTCACGCGGCTGTCGGGCTGGATTCGCCGCGGCGCGCTCAAGAGCCGCCGACTGACCGAGCTCTGCCTTCGCCGGCTCGAGCGGGCCGATCGCGACCTCAAGTGCGTGATCACGCTCTGCGCCAATCGCGCCCTCGCGGAGGCCGATCGCGCCGACGCCGAGATCGCCGCCGGACGCTGGCGCGGGCCGCTGCACGGGATTCCGTGGGGCGCGAAGGACATCCTCGACACCGCAGGCATTCCGACGACCTGGGGCGCCGAGCCCTATCGCCAGCGCGTGCCCGAGCAGGACGCGGTGGTGGTCAAGCGCCTCACCGACGCGGGCGCGGTCCTGTGCGCGAAGCTCTCCGTCGGAGCGCTCGCCTACGGGGACATCTGGTTCGGCGGACGCACCAATGCCCCCTTCGACACCCGGCTCGGTTCGAGCGGCTCGAGCGCGGGCTCCGCCTCGGCGGTGGCGGCGGGGCTCGTGCCGTTCGCGATCGGCACCGAGACGCTCGGCTCGATCGTCTCCCCCTGCACCCGTTGCGGCGCGACGGGACTGCGACCCACCTTCGGCCGCGTGGCCCGCACCGGCTGCATGTCGCTGTGCTGGTCGATGGACAAGATCGGGCCGATCGCCCGCACCGTCGCGGACACCGCACTGGTGATGGCGGTCATCGACGGGCCCGATGCGGGCGATCCCTCGTCGGTGTCGGCGCCGAAGCGATTCGATCCCGAGGCGGATGCGACGGGACTGCAGGTCGGCTACGACCCGCGGTGGTTCGAGGGCCGCAACGAACCGCTTGCGGCGGTGCTTGGAGCCTTGCGCGACGCGGGCGCGTCGCTCGTCGAGCTCGAGCTGCCGGACTTCCAGTCGGACGTGCTGCTCGTGCCGCTCCATGCCGAGGCCGCCGCGGCGTTCGAGGATCTGACTCGAGACGGAAGGGACGACACGCTCTCCTGGCAGGCCCCCGAGGCGTGGCCCAACACCTTCCGGCGAAGCTGGTTCATTCCCGCGATCGAGCTGGTGCAGGCGGACCGATTCCGCCGCGAGACGATGCGGCGCTTCGACGCGATCTTCGACTCGATCGACGCGATCGTCTCGCCGCCCTACGCAGGCGAGATCCTCGTGGTGTCGAACTCGACCGGCCATCCGGCGCTCGTGCAGCGGGTGGGATTCGACGATCGCGGCCGTCCGCTGTCGGCGACCTTCACCGGCCGACTCTTCGACGAAGGCACGCTCGTCAGGCTCGGTCGCGCCGTCGAGTCGAGGCTCGGCGTCTGGGACGTCCGTCCGGAGTCGTTCGCGGGCTGACCGGAGCCGTGCTGCGCGATCGCCCTACCGCCAGAGCGTCGGCAGGAATCCGAACACCACCTCGAAGGCGATGAGCGCGATGATGATCCACTCGAGGATCTCCGACCGGCGATGCGCCTGGGCGTCGTTCACCTTGGCGTAGATCGACTCGAGCACCTCGATCTTCCGAAGGATGCTCGACTCCCAGCGTGGGAGATGGAAGCGCCGACCGGCGGCGGACATGAGACGCGCGAGGTACTGGTCGCCCACCAGCTTCAGCGCGTTCTGGATGCTCTCGTAGAGCAGTGCCGCATCGACCTGGAGCCGGGCGAGACGCTGCCAGTCGCGATTGGCGGCTCCCCATCGCCATCCGAGTCCTCGGCCCGCGAATCCGCCGGGGCGACGGAGGGTCTCGTACGCCTTCGCGAGCGCCAGATCGAGTTGGCGATCGAGGTGCCGGAACTCGAGGAGCTGCACGTTGAGGAACTCGAGCACCTCGACGGCAGGCTCGGGCTCGGCGTCGATCACGAGTGCCGCCCTCCAGTCGACCACGACCAGATCGTTCGCGCCGTAGCGAAGGCTCTCCGCGAGCGCATCGCGAGACTCCTCGTCGGAGAGCGGATGCGGTTCGCCACGGAGCAGCCTCGCGAGCTGGTGTCGATCGAGCGCGGTCGAACTCATCTCGCCTGCGGGCGCGAGCACGATCGCGAGATAGTCCTCGAAGTCGTCCGAGACGGCGGGGCGATCGATGGCCGGACCGATCCGATCGCGAACGAGTCGATCGACGCGACGACGCGCATCCTCGGCCAGACCCGCCGGCTCGATCAGGTCGGGCATCCGCGCGGACAGCGCCGCGATCGTTCCGTCGACCGGGATCCGATAGAGCACCGAGACCGCCCCGAAGTCGTACAGGGTGATCTCCACGGGCGCAGCGATCGCGAGGCCTTCGAACCTCGCCTCCGTCGGCGGCGACTCGTGGATTCGCAGTGGAAGCGGCTCGAACTCGAACGCGGCGGGCCTCGCCTTCGCGGCGGGCACGCCCTTGAGACCGGCCCGCGCCGCGTCGGAGAAGAGGCGCGAGGACTCGTCGAGGTCGATCGCCACGCCGACATCGAACGCAACCATGAATCGGGCTTCGCCGCGCAGGACCTCGCGATCGTCGAACGTCGAGGAAGCGGTCATGCGTGGATCTTCGCGCGGCCCCTCGCGGCCGGCAATGGTGCGAATGCCTCGGATTGCGGGCTGCGTCACACGCTGAGTGCTCGCTTCGCTCGGCGGGCGGTCACATGGACGGGATGGACTCGATGGACGGGATGGACTCGGAGGGCGAAGCGCTGCATCGGCAGCGGACGCCGACGGCCGGGTTCTCGCGGGTGCTGCGACCGACGGTCGGCCACCAGTTCCGTCTCCTCTTCTGCTTCTCTCCTCCTCTCCTCTTCTCCTCTTCTCCTCTTCTCCTCCTCGCCTCCTCTCCTCCTCTCCTCCTCTCCTCCTCTCTCCTTTCTCCTCTCTCCTCTTCTTCCCTACCATCCCCACCCCATGAGCGACCTCGTCAAGACCACCATCGACGGCGGCGTCTGCGAGATCCGGATGAATCGGCCGGACGTCCGCAACGCCATCTCCCACGAACTGATCCATGCGATGGAGGCGGCGATCGCCTCGGTCGAGGAGAACCACGCCATTCAGGTGGCGGTGCTCTCGGGCGAAGGCAAGAGCTTCTGCGCGGGCATGGATCTGAAGGCCGTCGCCAAGGATCCGCACGCGATGGCGGACATGCTCCGAGCGCTGTCGAGGGTGTCGCGACGCCTTCGACGCCTTCGCGTGCCGGTCATCGCCCGCGTGCAGGGCGCCGCCGTCGGAGGCGGGTGCGGCCTCATGGTCGTCTGCGACTTCGCGGTGACGCACGCCTCGTCGAAGGTCGGATACCCCGAGGTCGACCTCGGCATCTGCCCCGCGGTCGTCGCGCCGTGGCTCGTCAAGAAGATCGGCGCCGGTCCCGCTCGGGCGATGCTCCTGCTTGGCGGCACCATGTCCGGTCGCGAGGGATTCGAGCGCGGCCTCGCAACGCACCTCGTGGAGGAGGAGTCGCAGCTCGACGAGCAGGTGGCCGCGATCGCCAAGCGTCTCTGCGCGGGCGGGCCGCACGCGATGGCCGCGACGAAGCGCTGGCTCAACGAACTGGACGGCTCCTACGAGGACAAGGTCCTCGACGACGCGGCCGAACTCTCCGCGACCATGATCGCCGGCGAGGAGGCGCAGACCCGGCTCCGCGCGGTGTGGTCGAAGTGACGGCGCCGGATCCGCTCCCCGAGGCGCTTCGCGAGGCGCTCCCCGCGACCCTGGTCGAGCGGCTCGCGTCCTTCCCAACCGCACTTCGAGCCCTCGTGGAGAACCTCTCCGACGACGAGGCGCTCTGGAGGCCGTCGCCCTCGGACTGGTCGGTGCTCGAGATCCTTCGGCATCTGCTCGACGAGGAGCGGGAGGACTTCCGGGTTCGGCTCGAGCATGTGCTCCGCGATCCCGCTTCGGCGTGGCCGCCGATCGACCCACCGGGCGCCGCCGCGAGCCGTGGCTACCGGGAGCGCCCGCTGCGGCCGATCCTTCGCGACTTCGAGCTCGAGCGCGAGTCGAGCATCGCCTGGCTTCGCCGCGTGCTCGAGTCCGCATCGCCGACGGACTGGAGCCGCGCGCATCCGCATCCGAGGTTCGGTCCGATCCATGCCGGAGATCTGCTCGCGGCCTGGGCGGCCCATGATCTGCTCCACCTTCGCCAGATCGCCAAGCGACTGTTCGGCATGCTCGAGCTTCGCGGAGAGCCCTTCCGCGTCGGCTACGCCGGCGATTGGTGAAGTCGATTCGCTCGGATCGAGCGGTGAACGGATCGCGGTCGCCTGCTCCCGTCGGACGAAGCGCGAACCGGCGGCGTTGCCGGCCTCTCGCCGGGTAGCATCTCCCGCTCATGTCGATCTTCCCCCTCCCGGTCTTCGAGGCCGACGCCGATCCCGCCCGCCGCGATGCGATGTCGGATGCGGAGATCTATGCGCGGCTCAAGCCGCCGACCAGCATCGTGATCCGCTACGGCATCATGAAGGCGGTCGCGGAATACCCCTACGACGGCCCGTCGAAGCCCGGATGCGGCTCGAAGCTCGTCGCCCGGACCCACCGCGGCCTCGAGGTGGTCGAGATGCTGACCACCACCTGCTCCAACTCCGGATGCGGCAAGAGCGTCACGCGGCAGGAGATGCTCGAGTACATCGAGAACTCCGGCGGGCGCGACTATCCCTTCCGCACCGACGGAAAGATCCTGCGGGTGGCGACGGTCGACGATCTCGCGCGGTGGTCGTCGATCCAGGCGGAGGCCCGCGAGAAGACCAAGCCCGTCAAGGCGGCGGTGCGCGAGCTTGGTCTCGACATGAAGGTCGTCGAGATCGAGCCGACCCTCGGCGGCGAGGTGCTGACGGTCTACTACACCTCCGAGACGAGGATCGACTTCCGCGATCTGGTGAAGCGGATCGCCGCCGAGTTCAAGACCCGCATCGAGATGCGGCAGGTCGGCGCCCGCGACGAGGCCCGGCTTGTGGCCGACTACGAGCGCTGCGGCCAGCACTGCTGCTGCAAGAACTTCCTCAAGGTCCTCAAGCCGATCTCGATGCGATCGGCCAAGACCCAGAAGGGCACCATCGACCCGCTCAAGATCTCCGGTCGCTGCGGCCGCCTCATGTGCTGCCTCCGCTACGAGGACGAGACCTACGAGGACCTCAAGAAGCGGCTTCCCAAGAACAAGTCTCGGGTCGGGACGCCCGAGGGCCCGGGCATCGTGATCGACTCGAAGATCCTCGTGCAGCTCGTGCTCGTGCGACTCGAGGCCGACGGCCGCGACATCGCCGTGCCCGTCGAGGAACTCTGCGACCCGGACGCCTGCCCGGCGCCCGGCTCGCAGGAAGAAGACGCCTTCCGCGGGTTCGGTGCCCAGGCCGCGGCTCGGCTCGCCCGCGGCAGCCGCGAAGCGCGCTCGTCGCAGCAGGATCGCCATCGCGAGCAGTCGCAGCAGCAGGAAGCCGCTTCCGGCGAAGCAGCCGGCGAGACCGCTTCGGGACGCAAGCGGAAGCGACGCCGACGCAAGTCCGGCGAAGGTGGTCCAGAGGCCTCCGCGGCGCCGACCTCCGAACCGATCGCCCGCGCCGACGGCGCGACCGCGTCACCGGTCGAGGAGACCGGCGAGTCGACTGCCGGAGAGTCGCCGGCGAAGCGCAAGCGGAAGCGACGTCGCCGCAAGGGTCGCGGATCGGCCGAGGGTGCTGCGGATGGATCGCCATCGGCCGATGGCGTGGTCGCGGGTTCCGTCGAAGGTGCCGTGGGCGAGTCGCCGGGCGGCGAAGGGCGGGGCGACGGGCAAGTTGAGGGCCAAGGCCAAGGC
>JBMSXH010000054.1:0-9852 GCA_049425445.1 Phycisphaerales bacterium
CCGAGACCCCGCGCTGGACGATGACGATCGAGCCGTTCGAGGCGACCGATCGCGGCGACCTTCCGTCGGAGGCGATCGACGAGGCGATCGACTACCTCGACGCGTTGCGAGAGGACGGCGTCCGCTTTCAGACAAGGGTGAATCGCCCCTTCGAGGTCGACGGCCGCACGGGCCACCTCCTGCTGGTCGAGGTGCCGCTGGATGCGTCGAACGGCGGCGGTTCCTCGCCGGATGAAGCGGATCCGACCGGTGTCACGGGATTCCTCGTCCTTCCTCGCGCGGGCCGTGAGTTCGTCGCGTTCCGAGTGGTGGCCGAGTCGGCGAGCCTCCCGCAGGTGCTGCCGCTTCTCGAGCGGTCGTTCGCGTCGATCCGCGTCGAGCCGCCGGAGACGCTGGTCTTCTGGGAGTCGGACGTGCTCGAGTCGGGCCGGCAGCGCCTTGCTCGATTCTCGCCCGAGAAGCTGCTCGCCGCCGCCGATGGCGCCGAACGCTGGCATCTACTTCGCCGGATCTCCGCCGACGGCGCGACCATCGAGGTCGGCGCGTTCATGGTTCGAGCGGTCCCGGCGCCGCGCGGGCTGCTCGATCCGGCTCGCGATCCCGCGTCGCTTCGAGCGTCCGAACAGGAGCCCGGCGTACTCGTGGCGATCGAGGCGCGAATGCTGCCGCCCGAGACACCGCCCGGCGAACAGCCGACCTGGCTCGACGTCTCGCTTCGGGCGTGGCTCGCCCTCGACCGCAGCAGCGAGAGCTGGTCGATGCGCCGCACGATCCGCGGCGATCGCCGCGAGCCGTCGGTCGCCGAGACCGGGGTTCGGCTGGCGCCTTCCGCCGGGCAGCCTCGACCGGTGCTCGAGGTGATCGAGGCGAGCCGCGAGGCGATGTCGCGCGAGCCTCGTCGTTGGACGCTGCCGGACGAGCCGTTCCTTTCGCAGGTCGAGGCCGTGTTGATGGGCCCGCTCCTCGCCGCGGGTGCCCGCGAACCAGGCGAGTTCGCGTGGCGGACCTACGACCGCACGCTCGGCGATGTCACGCGGCGTCTCGAGGTGCTCGTGCCCCTGCAGGACTCGGGTGGCTTCGAGGTCCGAACGCTGACCCACCCCGACGACCCCGCGCCGATGGTGCAGCGATTCGACGCCGACGGCCGTCTGCGCGAACGGCGCGATCCAGACGGAACCATCACCGAAGCGATCGAACTCGAGGCCCTCCGTCGGCTCTGGCGCAGCAAGGGACTTCCCCTCGAGTGAGCGTTCCAACGCCATTTGGCGATTCGAGGCGTTCGGAATCCGGCTTCTGGCCGTACGGTCCCGATCCGCGAGGCGTCGGGGTGCCGAAACCAACTCCATCGCCGCCACGAACCTTTGCGTCGACGACCGCCATGAGTGCCTCCACCGACCGCACCCGAATCCTGCTCGGCATTCCCGTCTTCAACGAGGAGCGGTATCTGCCGGGCGTGCTCGCGCGGGTCCGCCGCTTCGCGCGGGACATCCTCGTCGTCGACGACGGATCGACCGATCGCACGCCGGCCTTGCTCGCCGAACATCCCGTCGACGTGATCCGGCATCGCGAGAACCGCGGCTACGGCCGTTCGATGCGGGACATGCTCCGGGCCGCAGCCCTCGACGGGTACCAGTGGCTGGTGGTGATGGACTGCGACGAGCAGCACGAGCCCGAGGCGATCCCGGACTTCATTGCCGCCATCGAGGAGGCGGACCGCGGAAGCCATCCCGCCGACATCGTGAGCGGAAGCCGCTACCTGCGTCCGACCCAGGGCGCCGACACGCCGCCGCCCGATCGACGCAGCATCAACGCGGAGATCACCGCCGAACTCAATCGGCGGCTTGGATGGAACCTGACCGACGCCTTCTGCGGCTTCAAGGCCTATCGGGTCGCCGCCTGCAACCGGCTTCGACTCGACGTCGACGGATACGACTTCCCGATGCAGTTCTGGGTGCAGGCCGCGGCGGAGGGACTGGTGGTGCGCGAGATCCCGGTGAAGCTGATCTACAACGACCCTTCCCGCACCTTCGGCGGCCCGCTCGACGAGGCCCGGACCCGACGGCGGATCTACCAGGCGACCCTTGCACGCGAACTGCTGCGCTGTCGCGATCTGCTGCCGACGGCAGCCATCCAGGGGCTCGGCGTCTCCGGCCGTCGCACCATCCGCTTCGGCACCGCGATCCTCACCTCGTCCCCGTGGCGGGCCGACGCGGCGGCCAATTGATCGCCCACCCTTCGCGGCGTCGATCGCGTCGCGCGGCATGACGTGTCCCATCGCGCCCGGTCGTGCCATGAACGTGCCATGAACATGCCATGATGGAGCGGTGATGGCGCCTTCCGATTCCGCGTCCGCCGTCGTGCTCGCGGGCCTGCCCGATGCGATCGCTCGCCTCGGCCGCCGAGCGTCGCGAGTCGGCTCGAACACGAGTCTCGAGCGCGCCGCGGCCCTGACCCGCTCAGCGTGGCAGGAAGGCGACACCGCGTCGCCGTTGGTGGCGACCGGTCATCAGGCGACCTTTCGGCATCCGGGCATTCTGGTGAAGGACCTGGTGGCCTCGGCGATCGCCGATCGACTTGGCGGGACGACGATTCGGCTTCTGGTCGATCAGGACGCGCATCCGATCGGACCGCTCCTCGCACCGATCGAGGACTCCGGACGACTGCGCACGCGCGCGATCCCCTGCCGGGAGCCGCACCTCGAGGCGCCGACTGGACGACGACCGCCCATCGAGTTCGAGGGGTCGCCCGCCGCGACGGGACTCGCGCCACCGATCGCGGCCGGCATCGAACGGCTTCACCACGCGCTGCAGGCCCATCGTCAATCGGCCTGCGCCGCGAGTCAGGTGGCCGCAGCGCTCGACGCGCTCGCGCCAGAGAAGCTGCCGCCTCCGATCGCCGCCACCGGACTGCTAGCGACGCCGATCGGCCTCATCCTGCTCGACGCGATCGCGGACGATCCTCGCCGTTGCGCAGAGACGTTCAACGAAGCGCTGCGCCTCGATCCGCGGGCCGCAAGGCCGCTGGAGATCGCCGAAGATCGGATCGAGGTGCCGCTCTGGTCGATCGCCTGGGAACGCCCGCGCGAACGCGTGCATCTCGATCCGCGCGAGCCCGCCCGAACGAGACTTGAACAGCTGGCCGAGGGAGCGAACGCCGCACCATCGCGGCTGGCGCCGCGCGGACTCCTGATGACCGGCCTGGTTCGGCTCGTCGCCGACCTCTTCATTCACGGACGCGGCGGCTGGCGCTACGACCGCGTCACCGAGAGATGGTTCGCGCACTGGCTCGGCGAAAGACTCTCCCCGATGGCGATGGCGACCGCCGACTGGCGGCTGCCGTTCGGTGCCGAGGTGCCGTCCTACGGCGATCTCCGGCGACGTTGGCACGATCCACAACGCGAAGGCGTCGCAGGCCCCAGCGAGGCGAAGCTCCGGGCGTTGCGGACGATCGCGGCGGAGCCGCGCCGATCGGCGGCACGGCGGGAGGCGTTTCGCAGGATGCATCGACAACTCGACACCGATCGTCGGGCGGCTGGGATCGCGGGTCCTCCCGGTCGAGAGGAGGATCCAGCCGCCGTCGCCGCGAGCCGAGAGTGGGCGTTTCCGCTGCATGATCCGGGTTCGATGCAGCGGCTCGCCGCCGATGCGAGAACGGCGGTGTTCGCGGCGGGCGTGGGCCACATCACGAGGTGATCGCTCGCTTCGCTCGGCGGGGGGTCCCATGGACCGGATGGACCCGGAAGGCGAAGCGCTGCACCTGAGGCGTGCGGTTCGTCTCCTCTTCTCCTCTTCTCCTCCTCTCCTCTTCTCCTCTTCTCACGCCAGCGGGTCGGGCCGGTAGAGCCGCGTGTCGAGCGACCAGATCCGGTCGGTGAACTCCATCCCGGGCTCGAGCGGTCCATCGAGCGAGCGCCGGTCGGCCTGCGCCAAGGCGATCGCGGTCTTCGCGTCGAGGTTGTCGAGGTGATGGACGAAGATCGCTTCGGGCGTCGAAGGGATCTTGGTCGCGCCGAACTCGAGCTGGCCGTGATGGCTCAGGATGATGTGCTGCAGCACCAGCAGGGCCGGGGCCGGCAGATCCTCGCCCGAACTGCGCACGCGCGCGGCGAGTGAACGCAGAAGCACGAGACCTTGCACCGTGTGCCCCAGGAGGTTCCCCTCCGCGGTGTAGGAGAAGCCCTTCTCCCAGGCCAGTTCCATCGTCTTGCCGAGGTCGTGGAGGAAGAGCCCGGCGAGCACGATGTCGCGGTTGAGATCCGGATAGAGCGGCAGGATCGCGTCGGCGATCTTGAGCAGTTGCAGGGTGTGCTCGAGCAGCCCCCCGATGAACGCGTGATGCAGCGAGGTGGCGGCCGGCGCGCGACGGAACCGCTCCATCAGCGCCTCGTTGCCGAGGAACTCCCGCATGAGCGCCCGCATGCCCGGGTGGGCCAGCGAACCGAGGATCGCCTGCAGCTCCGCGAACATCTCCTCGAGGTCGCGTGAGGAGGTCGGCAGCAGATCGAGGATCTGCTCCGGCGTCGGTTCGATCGGTTCGATCTGCTCGACGATCAGCTGCCGCTGGTTCTGATAGCGCTGCACGTTGCCGCGCACATGGGCGAACCCCGCGGCCACCAGAGCGCCGAGCGACGATTCCTCGAAGGTCCACTTCCTCGCCGCGATCTCCCCGCTCGCGTCGCGAAGCAGGCACTTCAGATAGGGCTTGCCCTGACGGGTCGTCGCGAGTTGCGGATTGACCAGCGAGTAGACGCCCTCGACGTAGCCGGTGTCGCCGAGGTCGCGGAGAAAGGGATGCGGCATGGTGCTCATGGGTGCGGCGAGCCTCGTCGGATCGGAGGCTTCGCGCCTCGAAACGTTGGATCTCTGGATGGGAACGAAGTCGGCGAGTCTAACGGCAGCCCCCGTCGTTTCCGCAAGGAAGGCGACGAACCACCGGGATCGTCAGCATGCCGAGAGTGTCCGTCGCGCGTCGGGCAGGGCCGCGGCGAGATCGCCCGCGAGCATGCCCGCGTCGCCATGCTCGCGGGCCCAGAGCTCCGCGGCGACCCCGTGCATCCGCACCGCGGACCTCGCGGACTCGAACGCCGCATCGAGTGGCGCCCCCCCGATCGAAGCGGCGATCCACTGCGCCCACAGGCCCGCGACGGCTCCCGTGAGCACGTCGCCGCTGCCGCCGGTGGCGAGCGCCGGGGTTCCGCACCGTTCGATCTCGACGCGTTCATGCATCGCAACGCAGGTCCCGTGCCCCTTGAGAACCACCACCGCCTGCAGCGTCTTCGACAGGCGGCGAGCGGCTTCCGGTCGCAGAGCCGGGTCGACCGGATCGATCTCGGCAAGTCCGCACGCGGATGCAAGCCGGCGAAACTCGCCCGGATGCGGTGTCAGGATCGTCGGCGAAACGAAGGCTTCCCCGCCGCCGACCTCCGCGTAGGCGTTCAAGCCGTCGGCATCGAGCACCACCGGAAGGCATCGGTTCGCGGCGTACCCAAGAACCACCGCGACGAACCGAGCCACCTCCGTACCGCGGCCGAGGCCCGGGCCGATCGCGAGCACCGTGGCACGGTCGAGCGCCGGCTGCAGAGTCTCGATCGCCGCCATCGCGTCGATCGAACCGGTCGCGTTCAGCGGCAGCGGCACGCCGGTGGCCGACGGCACGAGCGAGAGCCCCGCCACGAGCAACGGCGAAGGCATCGCGAGTTCGCAGAGGCCGCATCCCGAACGAAGTGCGCCGAGTGCCGCGAAGGCCGGACCTCCGAGCATGGTCCGCGGCGAGGGCGAACCGCCGACCACCAGCACGGTGCCGAAGGTTCCCTTGTGTGCATCGCTCGGCCGAGGCGGCCAGACGGCGGGAGTCGTCATCGCATCGCATCCTCTCGCACGACTTCGATCGACATCGCCCCCATCAGGGGCAGGGTCTCGCTCCAGACCGGATCGAACAGACCCTTCGAGAGATCCGAGAAGGCGATCGCGATGCGGCGTCCGTCGCCCGGCCTCGCCACCGTTGCGTCGAGGTCGACCCATCGCCCGTCGAGCCACGCCTGCGTCCACGCGTGCCAGGCGAAGACGTTCGTCCGACCGCCGAACCGCTCGGCGTGACCGAGCCCCACCGCGATCCTCGCGGGAATGCCGCGAATGCGAAGCAGCGCGCACAGCAGCGTGGCGTGCTCGGAGCAGTCTCCCTGCCGGCTTCGCGCCGCCTCGGCGGCGCTGGCGAAGGCGACGCCGAGGTCCTTGGTCCGCAGATGCCCGCGAACGAGACGCCGCAGCGCCTCGGCGATCGCATCGGGCGTGTGCTCGCGCGGCTTCGCCGCGAGTTCGCGGAGGAGCGGATCCGAAAGCTCGAGCAGGGTCGATTCCTCGAGCATCGCCTCGCCCGGCGGCACTTCGGCATGGTCGGGGCTCGCCGATGCAAGGAGCATCACCCGCGCCGACTCCGCGTCGATCCGCTCGAACCGCTGGATCGCGGTCTCCGGGAGATCGGGCAACTCGCCATCGCGGATCTCGAGCCGCAGGACGGCGTCTCCTTGCGAGGGCATGCGTCCATCGAGCGGCACCACCGTCGCACGCACCACGTCGGGAAGATCCCCGCGACGCCACGCCGCCGCTTCCGCCGCGGTCGCGATCGTCGCGACGAGTTCACCAAGCCCCGTCGGAGTCCGGCTCTCGAGCAGTCGCCCGTCGGCGCTCCAGCGCTGTCGAGAGCGCGTCGGGTCGCCCTCGAGCGCGATCTCCCACGAGGAGGCGGGAATCTCCCGCCCCTGCCATGGAAACGCCGCACTCCCCTGAAGCACCGCGATCGACCTCCGCACCTCGAGACCGCGATCGAACGAGAGGGTCCGCATCTCGATCCGGTCGGCCCCGGCGACCCGCCGGCTCGCCGCGAAGGCCTCGCTCTGCGCCGGCGCCATCCACGCCGAATCCGGACCGCGGGCCGGCAACTCGGCGGTCGATCGACGCTCGGCTCCCCCCTGCGACTCGATCGTCTCCACCCGATCTCCGTCGAATCGCCAGCGCGTGGTCTGGGTCTGCGCGCCCGAGGTGAAGCGTCGTTCCGCGCGAAGCGGATCGCCTGCGAGCGACTCGACGACCTCGAGCTCGATCGCGATCGCGATCTGGGTGCCGTCACGGGAGACCTTCATCTCCGTGGCCTCGAGACTGCGAATGGTCGAGCCTTCACGCCACGCGGCGCGATGCAGTCGCCCGCAGGGCTTGCCGTCGAGCGACACCACGTACCAGTGATCGCGGAGGGTCTCGCGCTCTGGCGGCGACGGGAACCCCGGCGTCGCGACGAGGCCCGCGTTCGCGAGGCCGCTTGAAAGCGAAACCGGCGCGGCCAGGGTCGCGAGGAGGGCGGCCACCCTCCGGACGCCGCCCCGACGACGCGAGCCTCGAGCCGTCGCGGCGATCGCCGACCGACCGGACACTCAGCCGTCCTCGGGCGCCGGGGCGGCGGCGTGTCCCGCGTGACGAAGCAGCGGGAAGAGGATCACGTCGCGAATGCTCGCGCGGTCGGAGAGCAGCATCACCAGGCGATCGATGCCGAGTCCGAGTCCGCCCGCCGGCGGCATGCCCACCCGCAGCGACTCGATGAAGTCCTCGTCGAGGCTTCGGAAGGTCTGCTCCTCGTCGTTCCCGCCCCGAAGCTGCCCTTGGAACCGCTCGAGCTGGACATCTGGATCGTTCAGCTCGGTGTAGGCCGGCCCGACCTCCATGCCGCCGATGAAGATGTCCCACCGCTCCGCGATCTCCGGGCGATCGGCGCGTGGGCGCGTCAGCGGCGAGATCGCGGTCGGCCAATCGGTGACGAAGGTCGGTCGGCTCGGGTCGATCGTCGGCTCCGCGACCCGCTCGAACACCTCGTTGACCACCAGCCAGTCCTCCATGCCCGACTCGGGAATGCCGAGCGAACGGGCCTTCTCCCGCACGCGCTCGAAGGCATCGCAGGGGAATCCGACCGCACGCTCGAACAGTTCGCCGTAGGTGATCCGGGCGAACGGCCTCGAGTAGTCGATGTCGAGCGATCCGAACGGAAGCACCGGACCGCGTCCCTCGCTCGCGGCGTTCACGCGATCCTCGCCGGCCCGATCGTCCGCCGCGGCGCAGGCGAGTTCGTGGACGAGGCTCTCGGTCAGTTCGAGCATCGTCTCGCAGTCGCCGAAGGCCGCGTAGGCCTCCATCGCCGTGAACTCGGGGTTGTGGCTGCGATCGACGCCCTCGTTGCGGAAGTTGCGGTTGATCTCGAAGACCTTCGGCATGCCGCCGACGAGCAGCCGCTTGAGGTAGAGCTCGGGCGCCACCCTCATGAAGAGGGTCATGTCGAGCGCGTTGTGATGCGTGGTGAAGGGCCTCGCCGCGGCGCCGCCGGCGATCGGCTGCATCATGGGCGTCTCGACCTCGAGATAGCCGCGGCCCTCCATGAATCGACGGACCCGCGAGATCGTGCGGCTCCGGGCGAGGAAGGTCCGCATGCTCTCGGGATTCGCGTGGAGATCGACGTATCGGCGACGAGAACGCTGCTCCTGATCCACCAGCCCGTGCCACTTCTCGGGCGGCGGCGCGAGGCTCTTGCAGGCGATCTCGATCGACTCCGCCCAGATGCAGATCTCGCCACGCTTGGTGGCGCCGACCGGTCCCTCCGCGACGACGATGTCGCCGTAGTCGAGTCGCTTCGCGAGTTCGAACGCCGCCTCCGGAACGAGCGACTTCGAGATCGAGATCTGCAGGTCGCCCGAGTGGTCGCGAAGACTCAGGAAGACGAGCTTGCCGAGATCGCGGTGCTGCATGATCCGGCCCGCGACCTTCGCGCGAGCGCGGCCGTCGGCCGGGCGCTCGCCGCTGGCCTTCGCGGCCGCGGCGGCCTCGTCGTGGGCCTTCTGCGCCGACTCGTCGAAGCGGCCGCGTGCCTCCGCCAGCGGGACGATCTCGTCCATCCGACGGCCATACGGCTCGAGTCCCGCCTCGCGCATCCACCGCAGCTTCTCGCGACGGGCCGCGACCAGTTCGTGCTCGGAGCGAGGCTCCATGTCGGACGACGCGGCATCGCGATCGGTGGTGGGCTCGGCCATGCGTGGGGTCTTCTTCGAAGGGGTTTCGACGTCTGCTCGGATGGTACTCTTGGCGACTCGGCGCCTCGGCGTCGTCGCGGAGAACCTGTCGATGCCCGAACGACCCATCCGAAGGATCGGGGTGATGACCGCCGGCGGCGACTGCCCCGGGCTCAATGCCACGATCCGAGCCGTCGCGAAGACCGCGATCTTCCGATACGGACTCGAGGTGGTCGGGGTCGAGGACGGCTTCCTCGGGCTGATCGAGGGCCGATGTCGGCCCCTCTCGGCTCGGGACGTGTCGGGGATCCTCACCCGCGGCGGCACGGTGCTTGGAAGCAACAACCGCGCGAATCCGGCGAGGCAGTTCGTGGGCCTCGACTCCCACGGCCAGCCTCGCCACGAGGATCTTCGCCATCGCTGCGTCGAGACCTACGAACGGGCAGGCCTCGATGCGCTGGTCGTGATCGGCGGCGACGGCACCATGAGCGGCGCGTCTCGGCTCGTCGAGTGCGGCATCAACGTGATCGGAATCCCCAAGACGATCGACAACGATCTCGTCGGCTCCGAGATCACCATCGGCTTCCTGACCGCGGTCGCGACCGCCACGGAGGCGATCGACAAGCTGCACTCGACCGCCGAGAGCCACCACCGCGTGATGGTGTGCGAGGTCATGGGACGCAATGCCGGATGGATCGCGCTGACCGCCGGCGTCGCGAGCGGCTCGGACGTGATCCTGATTCCCGAACTGCCGTTCCGCTGGGACACGATCGGCGAGTTCATCGAGGCGCGGCGCCGCCACGGCCCCG
>JBMSXH010000055.1:0-9793 GCA_049425445.1 Phycisphaerales bacterium
TCGCGAGCGGTTCGCCCATCCCCATGAAGACGATGTGGCTGATGCGGCCGACACCATCGGTGCGGCCGAGCCGGAAGACCTGTTCGACGATGCGTCCCGGAGAGAGGTTGCCGTCGAAACCCAGGCCGCTCGCGCAGAACCGACACCCCACCGGACAGCCGATCTGGCTCGAGATGCAGGCGGTTCGCCGCGCGTCGGCGGGAATCATGACGCACTCGGTGCGCTTGGAGGGGTCTTCGCGATCGGCTTCCGGCCAACCGAGCAGCAACTTTCGGGTGCCGTCGCTCGCCTGCTGCGCCGCAACCTCGATTCCCTCGAGCCCGGTGAACCGCTCGGCGAGCCACGATCGCTGAGCCACCGAGAGATCGGTCATTGCGGCCGGATCGAGCACGCCGCGCTCCCAGACCCACTTGAGGACCTGCACGCCGATTCGGCGCGGCCATCCCGACTCGATCGCAGCGGCCGCGAGCGACTCCGGCGTCTCGCTGAAGAGGCTGCGGCGAGCAGTGATGGATGGAGGATCGGTCACGGGCACGTCGGGCGGATCAGCCCGCGGCGCTCACGGTGAGGTCGACGGTTCGAACGGGAATGCCATGGTCCGTGAGCCACCGTTCGGTGTCGCCGCCGGTGTCGACGCGGATCGTCCGGCTCGCGGGATCGACGCCGTGGGAACGCATGACCTCCTTGAGCGAGCCGGGCAGCCCGAACTCGACCGCCTCGCGCTGGATGTCGTGCTGCTCGATCGACGCGCCGTACGTCTCGACCAGATGGACGAGCAGCTCCCGCACGAGGTCCTCCGGCGCGCTCGCGCCCGCGGTGACGAGCAGGGTCTTCACGCCCTTCAGCCACGCGGGATCGAGCTCGGAGCGGTCGTCGATCAGCTTCGCCTTGGTGCCGAGGTTCTCCGCGATCTCCGTGAGCCGAACGCTGTTGGAGCTGTTGCGACTTCCCACCACGAGCACCAGGTCGCACTGCGGGGCGAGGACACGGACCGCGTTCTGACGATTGGTGGTCGCGTAGCAGATGTCGCCGCCCGGCGGCTCCTTGATGTTCGGGAACGCGTCCTTGAGAGCCCGGATGATCACCTCGGCGTCGTCGAGCGAGAGCGTCGTCTGGGTGAGATAGGCGAGTGCGTTGGGATCCTCGATGCGGAGCGTCGGAATGTCCGCCGGGCTCTCGACCACCTGGATCGCGTCGGGCGCCTCGCCGCGGGTGCCGATCACCTCCTGATGCGAGGCGTGCCCGATGAGGAGGATCTGGTAGCCCTTCCTCGCGTAGCGGATCGCCTCGGCGTGCACCTTGGTGACGAGCGGGCAGGTGGCATCGACGGTGGTGAGGCCGCGAGCCTTCGCCTCCGCCCGGATCGCGGGGCTCACGCCGTGGGCACTGAAGACCACGATGGATCCGTCCGGGGCCTCGTCGATCGATTCGACGAAGATCACGCCGCGGTCGCGGAAGCGGTCCACCACGTGGCGGTTGTGGACGATCTCGTGGTAGACGCAGACGGTCTCGTCGGGAAAGAGGTCGAGCAACTGCTCGACGACGTCGACGGCCATGTTGACGCCGGCGCAGAAGCCGCGCGGGTTGACGAGAAGCACCTTCATCGCGGCGATCATAGGGACCGCGACGGTGTTCCGCCGCGATCCGCCGGTAGACTTTCCGCCCATGCCCGGCCCGTCCGCCGCTTCCCTCCACGCCGTCGAGGCCACCGCCGACGATCGTTCGGTCGCGGTGCCGCTCGCGCGGCGTTCAGGCACCTCGTTGGCCGTCGCGGATCTCGCGCGGTGGATCTCCGGGGAGGCGGATCGCGAGCCGGTCCTGGGCGCCGATGCGGCGATGCAGTTCGTGCACCGCTGGACCCGGAGCCACGAGGAGAACTTCCCCGTGCTCTCGAGTCTCGTGCCGCCCCGGGTGCGGGACGGGTTCGCCGCCGTGTACGCCTTCTGCCGGGCTGCGGACGATCTTGGAGACGAAGCGGGAGACCCGGCCCTGGCGAGCGAGATGCTCGGCTGGTGGCGGCAGGATCTCGAGCGGGCGTTCGATCCGGTTCGGCAGCCGCGGCATCCGGTGTTCATCGCGCTGCGATCGATCGCCGAACGCCATCGCCTCGAGGCGAAGCCCTTTCACGATCTGCTCGATGCGTTCGAACTGGATCAGGTCAAGACCCGCCATGCGACGTGGGACGAAGTGATCGCCTACTGCCGAAAGAGCGCCGATCCGGTCGGCCGGATCGTGCTTCGGCTCTTCGGCGAGCGCGAGGACGCCGAGACCCTCGCGGCGTCGGATGCGGTCTGCACCGGACTGCAGTTGGCCAACCACTGGCAGGACATCCGCCGCGATCTCGAGGAGCGGGATCGAATCTACGTGCCGATGGAAGTCGTCTCGATCGATCGATTCGAGGAGAGGCTCCGGGCGACCGCAGCGGGGGGCTTCGCCTGCGATGCGACCTTTCTGGCGGAGAGTCGCGAGCTGGTGCGGGGCCTGGTGGATCGGACGTGGCCGTTCTTCGAGCGGGGCCGCGAACTGCTCGGCCGGATCTCGCCGGAGGCGCGTCCGGTGGTGGAACTGTTCGTCGAGGGCGGGGAGGCGGTGCTTCGGCGAATCGAGTCGTGGGACTTCGAGACCGTGCTGCACCGGCCCCGAGTCGGTCGGGCCGCAAAGGCGCTGATGGTGGGTCGCGCCTGGGTTCGCAGTCGTCTCGCGCAGCGGCGGAGTTCACGCGCATGATCGCGAACGAGGCGTCGCCCGAGATCGCGGCGAGCCATGCCGCGTGCGAGGCGATCACGCGCCGTGAAGCGGCGAACTTCTACCACGGTCTCAAGCTCACGCCGATGCCGCAGCGGGAAGGGCTGTTCGCGCTCTACGCGTGGATGCGGCGGGCCGACGACATCGTGGACGACGGCGATGGCGACGCGGCCACCCGCGCGCAGGCGCTCGACCGATTCGCCGACGAGACGAGTGCCGCCTTCGAGGGCACACGCCCGTCCGAGGATCCGATGTGGCCAGCCTTCATCGACTCGGTGCGCCGATGGAGGCTTCCACGGGCGCCGTTCGACGACATGCTGCTCGGTCAGCGGCAGGATCTCACGCTCACCTCGCTCGCCGACTGGCCGGCGCTCCGCGAGTTCTGCCGTCGGGTCGCATCGACCGTGGGCGTCCTGTGCGTTCGGGTCTGGGGCCTCGACGATCCGCGGGATCTCGAGTTGGCGGAGGCGCGGGGGATCGCCTTTCAGCTCACGAACATCCTGCGCGATCTCCGCGAGGACCACGCTCGCGGCCGGGTCTACCTGCCGCAGGACGAACTTCGCGCTGCCGGACTCTCCATCGACGAACTCCTGTCGTGGCGCAGTCCGGAGATCTGCCGCCGGTTCGTGGCCGAGCAGGCGGCGAGGGCGCGGACGCACTACCGCGAAAGCGCTCCGCTCGACGATCGGCTCGAACCCGCGTGCCGCCCGACGCTGTGGGCGATGACGCGGATCTATTCGGGGATCCTCGAGCGCCTCGAAGCGGATCCATCCCGCGCGGCTGGTCCCCGCCGCGTCGGCCTGAGCACCTTCCGCAAGGTGTGCATCGCGATCGAGGCGAAGCGTCTCGGGCGACGGTGGTCCCGTTCGGCGCAGGCGCGATGAGCGACGCGGTGGTCGTGGTCGGAGGTGGCCTCGCCGGACTCGCGGCGGCCTTGCGACTTGCGGAGGCAGGGCGGCGCGTCGAGGTCCTCGAGACCCGGCCGCGTCTCGGCGGGCGAGCCACCTCGTTCGAGGATCCCCGCAGCGGAAGGATCCTCGACAACTGTCAGCACGTGGTGCTCGGGTGCTGCACGAACCTGCTCGACTTCTACGAGCGGATCGGAGTGCTCGACGAGATCGAATGGCATCGCACGTTCCATTGGGCGAATCCGCCGCACGAGCCGGACCGCCTGACGATGGGATGGCTTCCGGCGCCGCTGCATCTCGCGACGAGCTTCCTCCGGCAACGGCGCATCACGGCGGCGGAGAAGTTTCGTCTCGCCTCGGCGATCTCGGCGATCCTTCGGATGGGCCGAAGCCGACGACTGCGGGAAGGCGATCGCACCTTCCTCGACGTCCTCTCGGAACTCGGGCAGACCCAGCGGGAGATCGAGCAGTTCTGGAGCCCGATCGTGGCGAGCGCGTGCAACCTCGACGTCGACGAGGCGGCGGCGAGCCACGCGCTGCAGGTGATCCAGGAAGGGTTCCTCGCCCATCCGTTCGCTGCCGCGATGGGACTCGCGAAGGGCAGCCTGCTCTCGCTCTACGACCCGGCGCGCGAACGAATCGAAGGGGCCGGTGGCACGATCCGCACGGGGGTCAGCGTGAAGAGCCTCGCGTTCGATGGCCGACGCGTCACCGGCGTCGTCACCGACGAGGGATTCGTGGGCGCCGCGTCGGTGGTGAGCGCGGTGCCGCCGGATCGGCTCGCCAAGCTCTGCTCGCAGACGCTGATCGACGCGGACCGTCGTCTCGCGTCGCTCGAACGGATCGGGTTCAGCCCGATCCTCGGGGTCCACCTCTTCTTCGAGCGGGCCTTCACCGATCTGCCGCATCTGGTGCTCCCAGGCCGCGGGACGCAGTGGATCTTCATGAAGGGACGGGATGAGACGGGCCGGCATCACGCGCACGCGGTGATCTCGGCGGCGCACTCGTGGATGACGCTCTCGGAGGCGGAGATCGCGAGCAGGGTGATGGAGGACATTCGCTGGGCGTTCCCGCGGCGACGGATCGCGGATCCGGTCGAGGTGCGAAGCGTCAAGGAGAAGCGGGCGACGTTCGCGGTGGTGCCGGGCATCGATCGATGGCGACCTTCGGCGCGAGCCGGCGCGCTCGGTGGGGTCGACAACCTCTTCCTCGCTGGGGACTGGTGCGCGACCGGTTGGCCCGCCACGATGGAAGGCGCGGTGCGAAGCGGCTACGCGGCGGCGGCGGCGGCGTTGGGCGAGGACGCGGCGGCGGCTCGCGTGGCGATCGTCGACGATCTTCCGACCGCGAGGATCTCGGCGCTCGCGGGCCTCGCCCGATGACCGGCGACCTCGGGGGAACTGCACCGCCGCTCGATCCACTCGCGGCGAGGGAGTTCGTGGGGCGCGAGGCGAAGGCGATCGGATTCGCCGCGGTTGGCGTCTGCGACGCATCCCCGATCGATCGGCGACGCGAGCTCGAGGCGTGGCTCGCCGCGGGTCGTCACGGCGAGATGGCCTGGCTCGCCGATCGGCGCGAACTGCTCCTCGATCCATCCACGGTGCTCGAAGGGGCGCGGTCGGCGATCGTCGTGGCGGATCGCTATCACGATGGCCGGCCTGATCGAAGCGAGGCGTCCGCGCCTCCTCGCGGAAGGGTCGCCCGCTACGCCCGCGGAGAGGACTACCACCGCACGATTCGCCGGCGCCTCGAACGGCTCGTCGCGGCGATCTCGCCCGCGTTTCCGCAGGCCGAGTTCCGAATCTGCGTCGACACGGCGCCGCTCCTCGAGCGCGAATTGGCGGCGCGGGCGGGCCTGGCGCGGATCGGCAAGCACACGCTCGCGATCTCGCCGGGCCTTGGAAGCTGGACGCTGCTTGGCGAGATCCTGACCACCGCCGAGATCGCTCCGACCTCGCCGAGTGCGAGCGGCGATCCTTGCGGCGGCTGCACGCGCTGCATCGACGCCTGCCCCACGACTGCGATCTCGCCCTTTTCCGTCGATGCGACCCGTTGCGTGAGCTACCTGACGATCGAGCACCGCGGAGCCATTGCGCCGGCGCTGCACGGGGGGCTGGGCGACTGGGTCTTCGGATGCGACGTGTGCCAGGAGGTCTGCCCGCACAATCAGCCGACCCGCCGTTCGCGGCGATCGGCAGGAGATCCGGCGCTGGCCGCTCGACGCGATGGATTCTCCCTGCTCGAACTCCTCTCCTGGACCGAGGAGGACCGTCGCGCCGCGTTCGTCACGAGCGCGATGAAGCGGGCGAAGCTTCCCGCGATGCGTCGCAACGCGGTGATCGCCGCCACCAACGCGATCGTGGCATGTCCCCACGGCTCGAAGGAACTTCAGGCGATGGTCGACAGGGTGCGCGAGATCGCGGTGGATCCGGCGGAGGATCCGGTCGTGCGGCAGACCGCGCTCGACTCGATTCGACGGATCGATGCGCGGCGATCCTGAGGCTTGATCGCGGGGCCGCTTGTGCCCGGCGTGGGTCAGGCTCCGAGCGACTCGTAGACCTCGCCGAGCGTGCCGATCACCACGATGCCGATTGCGAGCACGGCGATCGCCATCGCGAGCGTGCCCAGCGCGGCCCAAAGCCACCCGCGGCGACGGTCCTTGAGGCCAAGGATGCCGCAGGCGAGCACCGGCAATCCGAAGAGCGTTCCCCACCACGGGTTGGTGGCCAGCGCGAGGCCGAGTCCCCCGAGCACCAGATCCGTCTCGCGGGCGAGCGAGGCGACGGCAAACCCGGCGACAACCCCTCCGCCCGACAGCAGGGGACCGATCACGAGCAGTGAGATGAGCTTCGCCGTGCGAAGGAGGTCGAAGACCTTCTTGGTCTCGGAGGGGCCGGTCGAAGGAACGGGCTCGAGACGGGGAGTCGTCACCGGCTGCCGCCGGCCGCTCCCATCATCGCGGCCATCATCTCCTGCTGCATGGCGCCGCCGGCTTCCTCCGCCGAAGCGAACTCGCCGTCGCGGATTCGCTGGGCGAACATGCTGAAGAAGGTGCCCATCTGCTTGGCCATGCCTTCGAGCATGCCGGCCTGCATCGCCATTTGCGTCGGGTCGCCAGCCGGAAGCATGCTGTCGAAGTCTGCAAACCAACCGCCATCCTCGGAGATCAGGGTCAACTCCTGACCATCGACCTCGATGGTCGCCTGGCTCCCATCGCTCGAGACCATTCGGGCCGACTCCATGCCGGGCATCGCACCCCCACCGAGCCGGTCGAGTCCGCTGCTTTCACCAAAGGTCTCCATCATGGCCGCGGCGACGGGCTGCGCCGCCTGCGCGATGGCCAAGGTGGCCTTCAGCATTCGACGGCCGGCAGGGGACGTGGCGCGGAAGACCTGCTCCATGGTGGCGGCGTTGCCGTCCGCGACGCCTCCTCGCTGGAGGAAGGCCAGGAGCGCTTCGGGAGAAGCGAAGGGCGGACCGCCAGCGGAAGCGGTGGCCGAGCCGACGCTCTCGTCCGCTACGCGGCCGCCAGCGTTCGGGGTGCCCAACGGGCGCTGCGAGAAGCTCGACATCGCCGCCTGCAGTTCCTGCTGGATCAACGTCGCGGTCTCGCCGCCCCCGGTCGGCAGCGACTCCAGCGACTCCGCGATCTCCGAGAAGACCTCGTCAGCACGGGCTCGGGCGGCGCCGGCTTCGGTGGATGCAGATTCGAGCGATCGCCGCCATCGGTCCGCCTCCGCGGCATTCGGGATGTTCTCGAGCAACGACTTGAAGAACGACGCCTGCGCCGCGAAGGCCTCGGACTCCAGCACCGAGACGGCGGCTTCGCCCTGCCTCGCGGCCACCACGAGCCAGTCGAGAGAGGCCAGTAGATCCCGGGATCCGCCCGATCGAGCTCGTCGGGCTGCGCCCGCCGCGGCGTCGAAGTCGGTCCTCGCGGCGGCGGCGGCCTGACCGAAGGCGGACTCGGCATCGAGTTCGATTGCCGCGATCGCGGGAACCAGCCGCTGCCGGATCTCCGCGGCCGCCCTGCGGAAGGCTGCGGACTGCTCCGAGAGGGCTGCTCCGATCTCCGCGACGACCGTCGCCGCCTGCTCCCGACCCGATGCTCGAGCCTCGAGGCCGACGCGGTCTCGTTCACGATCGAGGATGGCGTTCTCCTGGATCTCGAAGGCGATCTCCTGACCAGCGGCCTCGACGGCCATCTCGTTCGCCATTCGACGCAGGTCGGCGGACTCGGCGATCAACGCGTATGCGTCGATGGGACTCTGGGCGGACGCCTGCCGCTGCAACTCGGTGGCGCCAGCGTTCAATTCCCCGGCGCGTCGACGGAAGGACTCGATCGACTCGGCGAGTCGCTCGGCGCTGCGTCGCTCGGTCTCGATCAGGGCTTGTTCGGAAGCGGCCGCGCGGCGGTCCTCGCCAGCCGATCGCCGCAGGGCATCGACGGCAGGCAGCGGCGTCGCGTCGTTCGCGGCCGCGGCGGCTTCCAGATCGGCGGCGGCGCGGGCCATCGCCAACGCCGCCCGCCTCGCCGTGGACGCGCCGGTGGTTTCGGCGAGCAGGTCCTGGACTCGCAGCTTCGCCTGATCGAGCTTGACCTCCGCCAGCATCAGTCCGGCCGCGGCATTGCCGTTCGTTGCGAGCGACGAGATCTGGTTGGCGATGCCCGACAGCGCCCGGTCGGTCTGCGACCGCAGCGCGAGGTACTGCTCGATCTGCCGGGCTTCCTCGTCGTCGGAGGCGTTGGAAGCCGCGTTGGAGGGAATCGCGATGGTCGGGCGGTTGGCGACGACCTCGAGGTAGGCGGTGCGGGCCGCAGCCAACTGGGCTTGCGCCTGCCGGCTGTCGGCGACTCCAGAGTCCTCGCACGCAAGCGGCAGGGACGCAAGGGCGATCGGAGCGAGCAGGGCGAGTCGTCGGGTCATGGACATCGTGCCATCCAAGGGTTCGAAAACGTGGGTTCGCGAATCTGGCGAGTGTAACAGCGGACCCGAGCCGAAAGCCTCAGCGGGTGGGTCCGCCGGGGGGCTCGGTCGGACTCGGCGGCAGGCCGATCTCGGGCTCGAGGACCGGCGGCTCGTACTCGACCGGATAGCTCGGCCGGGGCCGGTACATCGACTCGATCCAACGCACCGCGTCGGCGAGCAGGCGCTGATTGGCGTTGGTGAAGACCGGCTTCCAGCCGGGCACGTCCGGATGCGGGAACCGTGCCTCGGTGCGGGGAAGGGCGTGCTGGATGACGAGCGAGTCGAGCGGCCGCTCGAAGTCGACGAGGGGCTCGTCCGGCCACTCCGAACGCAGCAGGATCAGCAGGTTCGTGAAGCGGACCCGTTCATCACGACTGTTGCGACTGTGGAGGAAGAACCGCCCGCCCTCGAGTCCCCCGTGGCACCGGCTGGTGGCGCAGTTCCCGATCAGCCAGGCGTCGTGGACCCGCTGCCGGAAGATGTTGAGTGCGTAGGGCTCGCTGTCGACGTTGATCTGCGGATAGAGGTCGCGGGCCTTGAGTTCGAACATCAGCCGCACGAGATCGATCGGGTCCGCCCGGAACATCCGGGTGCGTCCCTCGCTCGTCGCGGGAATCGCCGGATGCGCCGCGTACTGCTGGATGAGCGTGCGAATCGTCTCCGGCTCGATCGAGATCCGGGGAGGGCGGCGGAAGTCGATCTCGAGCACTCGGATGAGGTTCACGTCGTCTCGGGTCAGAAGCCGCTGGGGCAGAAGCTCCTTGAGCGGGATCGTGCCTCGCGCGACGCCGTCCTCGTCGGGATCGCCGAGCGGCGAGATCGGCTCGGATCTCGAAGGTGGACCCTCGAGTGCGAGCTGCGCTTCGACCACCGCGCGAAGCGTTCGCGCGTCGCCGAGGTCGAAGTCCTCGAGCAAGCGGTCGAGTTCCTCGAGGGACTCCGTGTACATGCGTCGCTGGTGCAGCCATCGGCAGAGGGCGAGGCGGCGGACGTGATCGACCTTGGGGATGACCTCGCGAAGCCGCAGGTACTTCTCGAGGTCGGATTCCTCGAGCAGGACCTGCAGCACGGACTTGCGGGGAAACCGGGTCTCGATGCCCGCGATCTCCATGCGGACCTCGTCGAGGTCGTCCGCGAGCACGATGCCGCGGAAGGTGTTGCCGTCGCGCA